>CAYUUC010000031.1:0-20650 GCA_964447635.1 uncultured Spirochaetia bacterium | reverse complement strand
CCCTCACCTTGTATTAGCTACCAATTATGGGATTTAAAGAGAGTTGGAAAATGCGGGTGGGCTTGAAGGCTTAAAAGTATTAGCTACCAATTATGGGATTTAAAGATCAATTAACTTCAGATTATACAGAAGTAGAAGAACGTATTAGCTACCAATTATGGGATTTAAAGTTGGTATTTATAACACTTCTTTATATTATAGATTATCCTGATAAATGAAGCTGATTGATTAATAAAATAATGTTTCAGAATCATTCGGATGTTTATGATTCTAATCAAGCAAACCCTTGAAGAAACTCACCGCGAGGTTTCCTAATACATCCACACAGTACCCCCCTTCCTGAAGCACTACCGTGGGGCAACCCAAAGTCCTAATCTGTTTAGCTATATTGTAGAAGGAGCCGACATCCAGCTTAAACTCACAAATTGGGTCGCTTTTGTAGGTATCTAATCCAAGTGATACAATTAGTGAGACGGGGTTAAACGAGATTATTTTCTCAAGAGCTAAATCCAAAGCAGTAAGATACCCCTTCTCGTTAGTTCCTTGTGGCAAAGGCAGATTGAAGTTGTAACCGAAACCTTTACCAGAGCCTACCTCATCATCAAATCCGGAAAAATATGGGTATTCCGTGTCCGGGTCTCCATGTATCGAAGCATAGAACACAGAGTCACACTCATAAAAGATATCCTGAGTACCATTCCCATGATGATAATCTATATCAAGGATGGCAACCTTTCCAAAGTTGGATAAGCGACTCGCACATACAGCAGCATTATTGAAATAACAGTAGCCACCATAGATATCCACCCCAGCATGGTGACCAGGGGGTCTGCATAAACCATAAACCATTCTTCCCCCTTCCATTATGTAATCCGCACAGTTGTGAGCTATCGATGCGGAGAAGATAGCCTGCTGGAAGGTATGCTTCCCTATCGGTGTACCCAAGTCCATACAATGGTAACTTACCCTCTTAACCTGACTGGAACGCCTTCCTGAATAGGGTTTACTGGGAAAGACATAAGGCATTGTGTATTCTTCTTCATCACAACTTTGTGATATTGCTTTTATATTATTGATTAGCTCCTCACTGTGAATAGAAAGTAGGATGTCTTCCTCCTTTTCCCGCACTTCCAGGAACTTATGATTTATACCCGACTGAGAAATGGCATTCTCGATGATGCTTATCCTTTCCGGTTGCTCCTGGTGTTTTGTTGTTTTTAGTTCATCGATTTCGTAATCAGGGTGGTGGAGGTAATGTTGACTGTTTCTAATTATTATTAATGAAGACATAGGAAAACCTTTTATATTAAATTAGTCTTTTTTAGTGAATAAAAGCGATATAGCCAGTAAGATGCCCAAACCATAGAAGATTGCTCCGAAAACAGGTATCTCCTGACCGAATATCTTCAAAGCACTTGTCATCACCGATGAATCAGGATTATCCATATAATAGTCCACAAATAATGTACCACAAAGGGCAAACACCCCAATAAGTATGGAACGGGAAAGCACGGAAGTGTTCCTACTCCTCGACTTCTCGGTGGCATCCTGTGTGGTTATGTTGATGTTATTCTCTCCCTTCTCTATGCGTTTTATGGTGTTTATGGCTATCTGGGGGAAGTTTTGTATCATTTCTATTAAGTCAGGCGCAGAACGGGCAAAACCCCTTACAATATTATCAAAACCGAACTTCTTTATGAATATCTTTTTAGCAAAAGGCTTAGTTACCTCGTTTACACGAAGACCCGGTACCAGCATCGTCCCTATCGACTCTATGGTAATTAGAGCTTTTGACATCAAGAAAGTATCACCCGGGAAATAAACCTTGTGCTTTACTCCCATCTGCAGTGTGTCAATGATGAATTGTGCAAATGATACCTCTTCTAATCGGGCATTGCTGAAAGTGCTAATAACATTTACCATCTCAGCCTTGAATCCAACCACATCTGACTCTTTCGTCGTCCTGAGTAACTTCATGAAGTTCTTTACCGCACTATCGTAGTCCTCAAGTCCCATATAGTAGTAATACAGGAACATGTAATTCTTGACATTCTCACTAAATGAGCCAATCATCCCCAAGTCAATAAAGTATATTTCCTGGTTTTTGGTTATGAGTATATTCCCTGGATGCGGGTCTCCATGAAAGAAACCATCGATGAATAGCATCTTCAATACCGCATTAGCCGCTTCTTCAGCTATGAATGGACGGTCTATCCCGAAGTCATCCAGCATCTGGGCTTCCTTTGGCTTAATCCCTTCTATATACTGCATGGTTAAAATCTTGGTGGTTGTTCTCTCCCAATATATCTTTGGGAACTTTATATAAGGGTCGTTAGCGAAGTTAGCAGAGAACTTCTCAGAGTGAAATCCTTCTACTTTAAAGTCTAACTCCCTCATCGTGTAGCTTTCAAACTCCTTTACAAACATACTCAACTGGTAATCTCTTAAAGGAGGTATGAACCTTTCTAATGTGGCTGCTAAACTTTTCAGTATATTGATATCATTAAGGACTATCCTTCTTATACCAGGTCTTTGTATCTTAACCGCAACCTTAGTCTTATCCTCTAAGTATGCTACATGTATCTGAGCGAGGGAAGCGGAACCTATCGGGGTCTTCTCGAATTCGGGGAACATCTTATAAAGGGGTTCACGAAACTCTAATTCTACTATGCGGACAATCTCTTTAAAAGTCATTGGGGGGACTTTATCTTGTAGTTTTTCCAACTCCTGGCACAACTCTTCCGGTACAAAGTCTTTCCTAAGGCTCAATATCTGACCAAATTTGATGAAGGTTGGACCTAATCTTTCCAGAGCTTCCCTGAATATCACCGGATAGTCTACCTTCTTTACATCTCGTCGAAATATGAAAGCAAAGAACTTTCCCCAGAATATCCTGAATTTTGACCGCTTCTTAGTCTTATCCACCGGAAAATATATCCTCTGAAGAAATAAATCGATGAAAAGACTTATGAATACTTTGGTTATCGTAAAGAATCGACCAATATTTCTAAAAGTTCGTCCAATTCTACCCATATCTAAACTATTACCCGCTTATCATTTTATATTAAAAGAACCTAAATATCCATGATTATTGATAATTACAACAATACAAAATAATAATTAATAACAAATAAAAAACATAAAAAGCTAAATAAATTATAATGTGGGATTAAAGGATTTACCATATAAAGTAGACCCTGTAAAACTCTTATCTCCTAAAAAACGGGCTTTATTAAAAATTATATGTGGAGTAAAAAAACGAACATCCTGAAAATTTACCCTCTTTTCAAAAACCACATCCTCAAAATTGACATATCCATAAAATTCACTATCCTCAAAGTCAATACCTCCGGAAAACACCACCCCCTTTAAGTGTACCCCATGATTAAATTGGGATGATATTAAAGTACTTAACTTGAATACAGCTTTATGAAAATTAACCTCGCCTATGAATTGCGTCCTGTATATCACATTTCCGTTAAACTTAGCATCACCAAAGTCTACATAAGTCCCAAAACGAGTAAATCCAAAATCAATCTCATCATTAAAAGTAACTTTCCGAAAGTCTCCTACAGAAAGAAAGTTAGCGTATACAAAGTCTGCATAATCATTGAAAAAAGCTTCCCTAAAAGTCGATTTACCTATAAATTGAGCCTTACCGAAAATCGCTTCATCATTGAAGCTAACCTTACGAAAAGTCGTCTTACCAGAGAACCTTGCTCTTTCAAAGTTAGCCTCCCCCTCAAACACAGACCCCTCAAAAGACACATTACGCTGGAACATGAGGTTGTGACGAATATTCTCGAAGGAATGATGGTTAGCTATGACACTACCCTTAAACCTGCAATTGATGAACGAAAGATGAGAAGATATATAACTTATATAATTCTCACTGGTTTCTTTTATCGTATCATCCACTTTTGTTAAATCAAGGTCGCCTTCTATCTCGGTATCTTCTATGCATATGTTTTTACCGCTGTTAATCTGTTCTATAATCTCTATTGCATTAATTATCTTTTTCATAGTCCTATCCATCCAGTAATTTTATTTAAGCTGAGGAAAATAATAACCGCACCCAAGGCAAAAAGAATTATTGAGAATATTAGTGAAAATGTCTCCGTGGAATGACCTTTAGCAGCTTTCGCTCCAAAATAGTTAACCAAAAAGAAGCTAAGGAAAATAACCCCGGTAGCTATCCAATCTACATCACCCATACCATGATACTTTATCACCGCCCCTACACTAACTGGTGGAAGAAGTATAGCTAAGGTAATTGCCCGTGCCTCATCCTTAGGTATACGGAAAACACCAACGAAAACAGGTACCATAAGCACACCAGCTCCAATGCCGAATGTCCCTCCGATAATTCCTACAATCACTCCGATAATGCTAATAGATATAAGGTTCAACGGGATAATCGGTTTTTTTCCATCTAATGTTTGGTGCTTCTTACGGGTTAAGAAGTGCCTAACCGATATGATTATCAATACAATACCAAATAATAGTTTCAACTTGCTTTCATCAAATATATATGCTATTGTCCCACCAATGTACGAAAAACCAGCATAGGTAATAACTCCTACTACCGCATATTTTATATGAGGTTTAAATGAATCCCATAAGGCTATAACCCCGAATAAAGTCATGGGTCCCATCATTACAGCCAGGACAGTCCCTTGTGCTGCATGCTGGGTATAACCTAAGAATTGGGATAGAAGGAAGATTAGGAATGGAGCACCTGCTATACCGGCATATCCTCCTATGAAACCGACTGCGCATCCAAACACTGCCATTAATATCAAGTCGTAAGGGAATTCCACCATCATCGCCTGCCTGTTAATCAATGTTATTGAATAAATTAATCATGTAATCCTTTGCTTTTTGGGTTAATAATATCTGAGTTATAAATCTAATTCAATTATATTTATAAACTAAATTTCTATTATAGATTAATGATTAAGATTTTTTTAAATGACTAAATCCAAGATATGTTATTGAAAAGAATTATATTCACAAAGAACTGAGGTATTGTTGAGTCTTCTCTATATCCTGTTTAGCACATAGATTTTGCTCTTGTGAAGCAGTAACGAGGCATTCTTTAAGCAATGATTCAGCTTTATCCTTCTCCTTCTTTCTTGCCAGGTACACAGCATACTCGCAATAACTTATGAAATAAGCCTCACTGAAGGACTGCCCGATAAAATCTCCTTCAATTGCCTTCTCAAAATACCATTCAGGATTTTCATTATTATCGAAGGATTTCATAATTTCATATAGGGTTTCATATTCCTTATCGGTTAATCGGTTTTCTATCGATGATAAGATTGATTTAGCTATAGATACATAAATAAGCCGGTTAACTTTTTTATCTTTGGTTTGGTTTATCCTGGATAGGGATGAGTTTATATCATCAAAAGCTTTGTTTATGTGGTTTTTAAGCATGAACATATAAGCTCGAAACGGTAATAGATTCAAGACATTATCGATAAGATTATGTTCCTCAGCTATTCTTAGAGCCTTGGTTATATAGTAGATGGTTATTTCATATTCACCTTTTTTAAATAAAATCCTACTCATATTGGAATATACAATGACTAATGTAAAAGTATCATCGAAATCTTCCAATATGGTTAAAGTTTTACTCAGATAGTTAAATGCTTTATCATAATCGCATCTAATTATGAATAGTTCCGCCATATTGCTTAGAAGAACACATTGTAAATCCATAACATTGTCTTGTTCGCATAGTTCAAGGCATTTTTGGAAATAATCCAATCCCTTTTCTATATCCTTCTCCAGGTAGTATGACACCCCCAAGTTATTATAGACAGTTGCCATATCCGACCTGGTAACCATTGTTGACTCCCGGTTCTTTAACAACTCCAAAGAACTATAAGAGTAATCCCTCGCCTTTTCTATATCACCAGTCATACCATAGTAAATAGAAAGTGAGATGTATATAGTTATTATACCGGGTTTATCATCTACTTTTTTGTATTGTTTTAATGCTTTTAGGTTATAGTCTTTGTACTTTTCCAAATCCTTACCGGTTTTCTTATAGTATAAAGACATCGTATGATATACATTCCCAATAAGAGCCGGGTCGTTTACCTTATCAATGATGCTCTCAAGTTTATTCAAATAAGTTCTGGATTCATTATACTTTTCCTTTGTCAGTAGGTAGAAAGAGAGGTTTTTCAAATCCTTAGCCATTCCTACAATATCATCTTCAGCTTCTTTTGAAGCCATCGATTTCTTATAATATTCAATTAGTCTGGTCGATTCTTCTTTGGTTAGATATACTTTTTTGGATATAGAAGAGGTATCGCTTATCTGAGCCTCTTTTATATCGATAATGATTATGGAAATATCATCGTTGAACTTATCCTTTTCACAAAAATGTCTTAATTCATTTTCGATAATCTGTATAAGTTCTTCAGAGGGAGCATTAATGTGTCTCTCTATCAGCTTATAAAATCTATCGATACCAAACATTTCTCCGGAGGGGCTTTTAGCTTCTGTTATGCCATCGGTATAAATAACAATCTTATCTCCTTGATAAGGTTTAATCTTGTATTCGGGGTACTGTAATGATTTAACAAAGCCTATAACCGTCCCGCCTTTAGTGTCTAACTCCTGGATGTGCTGATTCTGCTGGTTGTATCTAAAGCAGTATGGATGACCAGCAGAGGTGTATAGTATTTCATGATTGCGGAAGTCTATGACTATAAAGACAGCGGTAAGGTAGCTTTTGTTACGAGTTAGATTGCATATTTCGTTATTTAGGTATGTGATGATGTCTTTGGGATGGAAAAACATATTTATCGCTTTATTAAGGAGTAGCTTAACGATAACTGTAGTAAGTGCAGCTGAGACCCCATGCCCGGAGACATCTGCCAGAAAGACTCCGTACACATTACTACCGGGTATCATCTCCACTATATCATAAAAGTCTCCGCTGGTACCTGACATTGGTATTAGGTCAACATGAACCGATATTGATTTGTTCCTTGGTATATTAGTAGGGAAAATCCAGCTCTGCAGATTCTTTGCATTTTCGTTCTGTATTCGGGAGATACTTAAAGTTTTTATTAGTTTGTTTATTGGGTTGCTTTCTCCTTCGAACTTTTTAGCTATATTTTCTATCCCTTTTAATATTGCGGATTGATTATATATTGTATTTATTATATTAGATCTCAGTTGGGAGGGGATTATCTTATTATTATTGATAAAGTTTACAATAATGTCAACAACTTCTTTTTTCAATTTCATCACCTCCGTTTAATAATATAATTGAATAAAAACACATATAGAAAATATCTTAATTTATTGTTATATAAAAACTAGCTATTGGCAATTTAATACTAATTACTTAATTTTGTTATATGGTTAGAAGTTTACTAATGAAGGGAGATATTTTATATGAAATTCAAATTTTTTATAGTGATTCTTATCGTTATTCTATTATCTTTAACTTTCTGTAACAGCAATAAAACACCCGATGATAATGATAATGATAATATTAATAATAATGAGACAAATGAAGATAAAGATTCATTCCTTATCTCAAAAGAGATTATGTACGCAATCTTCTTCGACCATAGTTATGATTACAGTGAACTAATCGAATATATAACAACCAAAGAGTATTTCTATTCAGAAGATTTGGAAGTAATAGATACGAAAATCACTTCTGAAGCTTTAGTCAAGAATTATGATGATGAAGGTAATCTAATCGATGAAAGACCTTTAACCGAGGAAGATGATCAATCTCAAGAGTATTATGATTCTGAATATTATATCGAACATATGGATTCATTTGTTGAAAATATGAAAGAACCTGGAAACAATATTGAAAATAGAGGTGAACTTACCTATGATGAAGAAGGCAAAATCATAAAAGAAATAATCACTTATGAAGACGGAAGGAAAGAAGAAATCTCTTACAAATATGACGAAAAAGGAAGACTCATCGAAAAATCCACTAAATTCGATGGTTATTCTTATGATAATTACAAATTCACTTATGATGATAAAGATAGAGTAGTATTCGTTTCCTGGGGAGGTGGGGAATATGGTTTCTCTCAAAAAAGTTATACTTACGAAAACAGTCTATTAGTAGAGATATTCGAGAAAAGTCGTAGTGATACGATGGTAGGATTAGATATCAGGATTGAATTCGAATATATCAAGAAATAAACAATTAAACAGTTTGTCATGATAAAATGATTATCAAAAACGAACCGATAATGTAAAATAAAGTTGAAATTAAATAATAATCATAATATTCTTCATTTATTAAATATTCTTATATATAATTATATTGCGCTATTTAGTGAATTGTTGTTGAAAAAATCTAGAGATTCCTTATAGAAGGTCATTGTAATTCGACAGGTTAAGAAACCGCTCAGTCGAAAAAACATTTACCCATATTCCTCTCGACTAGTGCTCGATGTCCCATCGGGAATAGCTCGAGGGAACAGTTTAATATATTTTCATCAATATATGAATTATAAGCGTTATATTATATATTCTAATGACTAATTAAGGCAGGTTGTTCATGTTCAATATTCGTCTGAAAGATATATTCCTTATACCCAATTTGTTTAGTTTATTAAGAATCTTACTGGTAATACCTTTTACAATATTCCTTCTGAAACCGGATATGACATCAAAGATTATAAGCATATCCATAGCCGGCTTTATCATTCTAACCGACTTTTTAGACGGACTTCTGGCAAGGAAGTTAAACCAGGTGTCTGAATTGGGTAAGATACTCGACCCATTAGCTGATAAGATAGCTTTCATTTCTATAGCTGTAGTCTATGTTATATTCAAGTCTCTTCCAATATGGATAATGATATACATAGTGGTTAGAGACGTGGTCATCTTCTTAATCGGGTCACTAATATCTAAAAAAGAAGGCAAAGTCATACAATCCAATATATGGGGTAAGATATCGACTACCATATTGGCTCTGGCTTTCGTATCTCTTATCATATTTGAGGTAAACGGTATACCCACTGCTACTCTGCTTTTTATAGGCTTGCTTATGTTTACTTTTGCCACCATAGTATATTTTATATACTTTCTTATACCAACAGATGAAAAAACCAAGAAAAAGATAACAATCATAGTCGGAATTGTATACTGGGTAGGGGCTTTAGTTCTTATATACCTTGCCGTATTCGGCTACATAATCATGCCAGACCCATTCTTCGCTATCACATTTTATAGCTGAACTATTACTTTATATATATGCTTTATTTAAATTTTGTTTTTATTATATTCCTTGTATAAAAAATATTTAGGGAGTGACATAAGTTATGCCTTTTAACCTAGATAAAGATCATCTGCTGAAGCTTTACAAAAATAGAATAGAAAGACTGAAAGACTATGTCAAGATTAATAACCTGCGATGTGCGGTAATTGGTCTATCTGGAGGGGTAGACTCGGCATTGGTATCCTTTATACTTAAAGATGTCATAGGAAGCGAGAGCATATATCCACTTATGCTACCCAGCTACGAATCATCTGATATGTCCGTAAAGTATGCTAAAGATGTAATAAAAGTATTGAATATCCCAGAAGAAAACACACAGGTAATAGAAATCGGAGAGATTGTTAAGTCGCACCTCAAACAGGCAGGGATGGATGAGAGTAACATCCAACCGATGATAAAAGGTAACATATCAGCAAGAGTTAGAATGATACAACTGTATGCTAAGGCAAATCAGCTCTTCTATAACGGGAAAAGAACCTTTGTAGAAGGAACGGAAAATGAAAGCGAATATAGAACCGGATACTTTACCAAATATGGAGACTCGGGAACAGACTTTGAGGCTATGAAAGGATTATACAAAACACAGGTCTGGGCTATATCAAGCATTATGGGTGTACCAGAGGAAATCATCCAGAAAAAGCCTTCTGCAGAACTCGTTCTCGGACAAACCGATGAAGATGAGATGGGCATATCATATACTGACCTCGATAATATACTCTTCGCTATCTTCGAGGAAAGGAATCCTGAACTCCTGTTGGACTTCCCAAAAGAAAAAGTAGAGATAACCATAAAGTTAGTCGAGAACTCGACCCATAAAAGGGATGATAAAGAAGAACCATTCCTACTAGATGAAGCTAAACAGATGTTAAAGCAAAAGTGAGACTGATTCACATATATAGAAACGGAGAAGCTTAATGAGTAATAAAGTAGCTATAGTAATCCCCGCTAGATACAACTCTAAGAGATTCCCGGGAAAGCCTTTGGCTAAGATACACGGTGTAAGTGTCATTCAAAGGGTATGGAACATAGCAAAGTGTGTTTGTATGAAATCAGCATCCGATATAAACATACAAGCCATAATTGCTACGGATAACCTGAGTATCTTCAACCATTGTAAGGAATTCAACTCGAATGTAGTGATGACTCCTGAATCATGCCGGAATGGTACGGAAAGAGTAGCATACATAGCAGAAAAAGATAAGGATTTCGTTAATGATTACACCAAGGATGATGTATTCATTAACCTGCAGGGGGATGCTGTCTTAACTCCACCATGGGTAATTCAGGATTTAATCGATGTGATGTTAAACGACAACTCCGTCAGACTAACCACTCCTGCTGTTCATCTAAACGATGAGCAGTATGAAATGCTTATAGAAAGCAAGGAAAGCGGTGTTATAAGTGGTACTACAGTTACTTTCTCCAAAAGCGGCTGTGCATTATACTTTACTAAAGGCATTATACCTTTTATCAGAAACAAAAACGATGTTATCCCTGTATATAAGCATATAGGATTGTATGCTTATAGAAAAAAGATATTATTAAAACTAAGTAAACAATCACCGACAAAATTAGAAAAAGCGGAAGGATTAGAGCAATTAAGAGCATTGGAAAATGATATACCGATAAAAGTAGTAGTAACGGATTATAAAGGTAGAACTCAATGGTCGGTGGATAACCCGGAGGATATCTCTATTATAGAGAAAATCATAGAAAAAGAAGGAGAATTAGTTAGTATATGAGACTAATCTTATTAAGGCATGGTAACACATTTAAAGAAGGGGATAAGGTAGTCAGAGTCGGTATAAAAGAAGACCTGCCCCTTACCGATAAAGGATTGAAGCAAGCAGAGGATATGGCTGAGGCTTTACTGGATAAAGACATCATCCCATCCGTAATATACACTAGTGAGCTTCAACGCTCCCGGGTCAGTGCTGAAAGGATTGCGGAAAAAATAGGTATAGACCCGGATAATATCATCGTGGATAAGCGAATAGATGAGTTTGACTATGGAACATGGTCAGGTTTAACAGATAATGAAATAATGGAAAAGTATGGGCAACAAGTTCTTGATGAATGGAATAAAAAAGGTGTTATCCCTGAAGACTCCGGATGGAGACCTCAAGAGTCGGTGATGATTTATAATCTGAGGAGCTTCTGTGCCGAAATTCTCACCAGATTTAAGAAAGGGGTTGTATTAGCTATTACCAGCAATGGGGTGATTAAGTTTTTCCTTAAACTATTTGATGAAGTATTCGAGGAGAAAATCAAAGATGGTAAAAAAATCAGTGTCAAGACGGGGCATTGCGTAGATATAACCTTAATAACACTAAATAAGATGTATCTCAAAGCATGGGATATAGCACCATCTGAACTCAAATCCTAATTTTATATAACCAGTTCTTCTTCACCACCTCTAGCAATGACAATCTCACCAGAGTCTTCCAGCTTTCTGATGATATTAACAATCTTCTGTTGAGATTCTTCGACATCTCTAAGCCTTATTGGACCCATAAAGTCCATCTCTTCTCTCAATAGGAGAGCGGCTCGTTTACTCATGTTCCTGTATACTTTCTCCTGAACCTCAGGGTCTACCCCCTTAAGTGCTTTGGCCAGGTCTTGGGTATCCACTTCTCTCAACACCTTCATTACCGATCGGTCATCCAACAGCACTATATCTTCAAATAAGAACATACGCTTCTTGATGTCCTCGGCGAGGTCCGGGTCTTCATCTTCCAGCTGGTCGATGATATGTTTTTCAGTGGAGCGGTCAGCGAAGTTCAGTATTTCGACAATAGATTGAATACCACCTACCTGAGCAAAATCTTCAGAACCGATGGTAGCGAGTTTCCTTTCTAATACCTGCTCTACTTCTCTAATCATCTCCGGGGAAGTTCTTTCCATTAGGGCTATTCTTCGGGCAATATCCGGTTGCATCTCAGATGGAAGCTGGCTTAGTATCATGGCAGATTTATCGTGGTCAAGGTAAGAGAGGATTAGGGCAATGGTTTGGGGATGTTCGCTGGCTATGAAGTTTACGATTTGTTCGGGGTCGGCTCTTCTGATAGCGTCAAATGGTCTTTGCTTGATAGTAGTGGTAAGTTTATCCAGTAATTCTTGGGCTTTTTGCATTCCCATTGACTTCTCTAATATCTCTCTTGCAAAGTCTAAACCACCTTTAGTAAGAAAATCTTGAGCAGTGATCATTTCATTAAATTCTTCCATGATACGGATTTTTTCACTCTGCTCAATCTTTTCTAATTTAGCAATCTCGAAAGTCAAATCCTCTATTTCTTCTTCCTTAAGATACTTGAAGACTTCTGCTGAGGCTTCCGGACCTATAAGGACAAGAAAAATCGCTGCCTTTTGTTTGCCGGTGTACTCACCAAATTTTGATTTAGTCTTTGATTTAGACGTTCCCGTCGCCATTATGCGATCCTCCCCAAGATGTTTTTTAATTCGGATGAGTGGTTACTATATATAACATAAATCTGGAATCAGCTTTTTGGTAGACTGATTAATATGCTAGTTTTGTTTTATATATGATTCTGGATAGTGTTTATATTATTTATATACAGGGGAATTTGGTTATCATTAGTTTTAAGTTTTATGAAAAAAAATCAAATTTTTCAGAATTTTTTTACAAAGAAGACAATTCTTTTTTTAATCAAAAATGATAAAGACTTTACTTATACTGATAACATTTATATTTTATAATATCATATCGATTTTTTTAATTTATATCATAGGATATTTAATATGATGTCAATTTAAAATAAATATAACTTGACAGGAGAGTATCATGAAAAAGATATTTATTATTCTTTTTTGGTTAATTTTTAGCTTATCGATAACCAACGTTTTAGTATCAACACAAAATGATAATATGGCTGTAGTACAAGCATCTGAGATTATAGAGAAAATCAATAACAATGAGAATATTGTTTATGATGAAGTTATAATCAAGGGTGACCTTGACTTTACTTCTATTAACGATTGTGTTACATCGTATGATGAACGAATATATTGTTATGTAAACTCTCATATTGAGATTGTACATAGTATTATTGAAGGAAAAGTAATAGCTAATCATACTATGTTCCAAAGGAATGTTATATTTAGCTATAGTCAATTCTCCTCCGAAGTTGATTTTAATCGAACACAGTTTAAAGGTGATGCACATTTCGGGGAGACTAAGTTTAATTATTTTGCCAATTTCCGGGATACTCAATATAGCGGAAACACAAATTTTGGGGGTGCAAAATTTAGTAAGAAAGCCGAGTTCGGAGAAGCACAGTATAACATGAAGGCAGATTATTGGGGAACTGAGTTTAATGGAGATACAGATTTCGGAGATGTGCATTTTAATGGTGATGTGGATTTTAAGTATGCTGAGTTTAATAGAAATACAGAGTTCAAGCATACTGAGTTTAACTCTAATGTGAGTTTCGATAATACTAAATTTAATGGTGCGGCTAACTTTGAAGGAGCAACCCATTATGGAAAACCTTTCGATCCAACTGGGGGTTAACTTTAAGTTTAATACTTATACTCTTTTATTTATACTAGATATGAAATCCTAGCTTACTGATTATTCTATTTCCCTTACCTTATAACGGCAAGAATTTATAATGGATAATGTTTTTTAATTCAATTTCTATGATTCATGTATATAAAAAATTGACGACTTCCAAGAATTTGTTTATTATGTAAAAACAATATGTAATTAATATTAATAAATGTTAAAAAGTATTCGATATTAAGAAAGTATAAAACAAATTTAATATTTAATTATCTATTAAATTATATTAAGATATTAGAGGTAACAAACGATGAAGAAGATTTTAACTATTTTTGTGGTAATTTTTTTAACTTTAATCATTATGAGTTGTGATGGCGGACCATCAGGCTATACAATAGAAACAGAAACTGAAGGTAATGGAACCATCACATTAGACCCTGATAATGAAGTTTATGACCCAGACACTGTGGTTACAATTACAGCTACTCCTGATGCAGGTTGGGTCTTTGAAGGATGGACAGGAAGTATACAGGGTGATGAAAATCCAGCATCATTAACCGTAAATGGTAATGAATATGTAAAAGCTACTTTTACGGAAACTCCATCAGCATCTGTTACTCTTGTTTTCTATTTTGACCACTTATCAATACCAGCGAATGGTTTATTTACTCTAGCAGGAAGTACTACCGAGGATTTGGTTGAATTAGATACAACAGATGGAAGCTGGAAACTTACTGATGGTACTGATATGTCTGTTATGAATAGTCATCTGCTATTCCCAGTAGAAGGAACTACAATCGGTGTTCCTATTACTCATGATATAGAAGCTGGTATTTATGATTGGGCAATTTTAATAGATGTTTCACCAGGAGATGATGATTATACTAATTACTGGTCATTCCCGGATACCGAAGGTGCTCCTATGGACCAATACGAGTTTAAAGCTGGATATTCATACGAAATTAGAGTGGGTGAAGAAAATGACTCTTCTGTAGGAACTACTTATGTAACAGAAACAGCTCCATAAAACTTAACATATAATTTATGTTTTGTTAGGTAATATAATATAAAGGCATTAGTGTTCAGCTAGTGCCTTTTTCATACTCCACTACATTTATAACAACCCATAACCATCATATAATTAGCATAGATATTTCCCATCGAACACATCATCCCAACCTGTCTTTGTGTGTAATATAGCAGGTTTGATATCGCCGAACTTCTGTCCCAATGTTCTACATCGATTGATATATGCTTCCTTACCTCCACCATCGATGATGAATAGCCTGATTGGCAAAAGCTGTTTCAATCTTATGCAGTATTCATAATGGAAATTCTTCTCCAGCTCCTCCTCAAGCCTTTTCTCAATACGGGATAAGGTACACCTATCCACACCCAGCTTATCTAACTCCAGGAATAACACATAAAAATGGTTCTTATCTGTATCTGTCTCCGGAGCAACCATGTAAAACACGGATTTAATATTTAGTTCATCAAAGACATCGTTTAATACTTTATTTACATGATACTCGTTCAGCTTTTCACCGAAGTAGTCGGACACCTTCTCTTCTTTACCCACAAAACTAATCAGAGGGCATGATTTATGAAATCCTTTCACCAAGACAATATCAGCTAACTGGTACCTATACAATCCACCATTGGTTGTGATAATCACGGAGTACTCTTTATCTAGTTCCAGCTCATCAGCTGTCTTTATCTCGCCTGTATCTATGGACTTGAACTCCATGAAATGCGATCTAATGGATAGTATCGGTGCTTCCAATCCTGTAATCGGGAATGAGACAATGCCTTCTGTCGCCAGCAAGCCCTTACCCTGTATCTCAACATGAGGGAAGTATTTGCGAATCTCCTCCTTGAACAAAGCAGAATGACTATCCGTCCAGCAACTAATCAAAGCCATGTCTTTCCATATCATCTCGAATAAGGATGGGTCATGTTCTCTTCTGCTTCCCTTCTCTCTTTGATACACATCGTATACCTCTTTAAGTTCCCACGCTCTATCCTTATTCTTACCAAGTTTCTTCTCCAGTTCTCCCTTTAACTCGGGTCTTACCCTGTCTAAGCATATTGTCCCATGAGCCAGGTCGTGTAAGAGTGTGTCCCAATTATCGCTTAGTGTATCCATCAGAAGGCTAAGGAAGGTGGGATTCCATATTGAGATGAAACTAAGGTCTCTATCCTTCAGAAGGAACAAAAGGCAAACATACCGGAAAGCATCGATGTTTTGGATGAATCTTAAATCATCTGGAATAGCCATGAGCAAGTCAAAGATGAACTTAAGGAAAAAGCCGAAATAGTCATTATCCTTATCAAAGCCAACCCTTATCCCACCTTCGGTGAACTTTACTTCATTAACCTGCGGAGAGAGCGTCCAGTATGCCTTACCATGCCACAGAGCCGGTCTTTTAGTATACATATCAAAAAGCCAGGGATAGACACCTTTGTGAAAGTCCTCCTTTAAGCCTTTGGTATAAGGGATCAATTTAGATGAGGAGGTTGATCCACTGGACAGTTCGAACAGAAGCACCTCCTGTTTGGTCAATACATTTTGAACCCCCACTGCCATTTTATTGATATAAGAAGAATAGTCTTCCATGATGGTTAGAGGGACGTTTTTCTGATACTGCTTTATGCTACTTATTCCTGAAAAGCCGTATTGCCTGCCATAGATGGTTTTCTTGTTTCTATCCAGTATGGAGAGGAGCAATTCCTCTTGAGTTTGTCTTATCCCCCGGTTCAGTGCTTTCTGGAACTGCTTGTATTCCTTACGGCATGACATCATCCATAGTCGATTTAATATGCTATTGATCAACCTTTTCAGCATAGACCCTCGTCAAGTGGAAAATCGCAGATTACACCCCGTTTATAGGTTGGATGGTGTTCGGCATATCGATAGTGTTGGCTTTTATGATGCGATGACCAGCTTTGGTGAGATTATCATAGGATAGTCTGGTCAAGCAGACCAATTCATCACCCCTGTTCCAATTAGGATTCCTTTCCAGAAAGAACCTTATATGCGGGTTTTTCAACTGTCTTTCTCCTAACTCATACACACCTTTTCTAAGGCTGTCCTTCGATCCATCTGAATGGATAATACCTGTCTGAGGATTATACTTATCAGAATAGCTCTTACCGAAACTAAGCATAATCTTGGCATCAAAGTTGGGAGTAACCCGGTCATATCGGGGATAGAATTTGTGGAAGTATTGAAGCAGTCTATAGGTACGATATCCTTTTGATATTAAGAACCAGTAGAACAATTCATCCTTATATTGGTTTTGAAGGTGGCATGCGAACTTTAACCAGTGTTTAGCTAATTCTAATGAGCAGTTGAAGTGGTCATCATCAATGTCTGACATAGTGTCTCCGGAGAAGATGCCGTAAATAGGGACACAATCCACCTGTAGTTGTATGAGCTTTAATGTGGTAAAACCTTTGATATGATTATATTCATCGGATATCATAACCACAAAGTCCTTTTCTTTAAGGTCTTTCAGGAAGTTCGACTTCAGGACATTGTTATAGTATTTGTCCATCATTAAAAACATGCTATCAATCTGTTGGGAATTTAATTCTGTTATTTTATATACATGTCTTCTCAAACCCATATTATGGTTTATCCTTTCTATATTATCGATAGGTTCTTTAGTGCTATCATCATTCCATCTCTTATTCAATCATTCCTCTCCTAATTATGAATGTGGCTTTTTTCTTTCTTCATCATATCAGCAGGGACATCTGGTATATCCGAATTGTCTATCATAACACTTTTGGTAAAGTAATTGAGCTTTTTGGCATAGTTCTTATAACCGAAGTTAGCAAGATAGAAAATGGGGAAAAGAGTTTTAAACGATGTTAATCTTCTAATAATGGAAGTGGTTTTATAAGTCAACCTCCATGCGTATTCCAGCCCTTCTTCCAGCTCCTCGGGACTCATCTTATCCGGTTTGAAAACGCAATGCTCTACATCATACATAGCCCAGTCCCGTTCGATTATCCTCTTCTCTTGCTCAAGCTGTCTGTAGAACGGGGTATTAGGGTATGGAGTAACAATGGAGTATCTGGGAAGGTCTATCTTCATCTCATTTACAACACGGGCTGTCTCTTCGAACACACTCTTATCCTCTCCATCAGAGCCGAAAGCAAAAGTCCCGTTAATACCTATTCCATTATCATGAAGCCTTTTAACTAATTTTTTATAATATTCGATCTGGTTAAAACTCTTCCCCATACGCTTTAGTGAGTTACGGTCAACAGATTCAAAACCTATCAACAAACCCTTGCATCCGCTTTTTACGATGATGTTAAATAACTCCTCATCCTCCATTAAATCCGATGTAGCAAGACCCAGCCACCATTTTTTTAATGGTATCATCTCCCGGAAGAACGCTTTGGCAAACTCCTTATTCGATATAAGGTTTATATCCGGCAAGAGTATCTCTTTGCTTTTCATGGACTCAATCTCTTCAATAGCTGGTCGGATGTTCCGCTGGTAGTCACTGTTTTTACCGAATGCGGCGGGGAAAGCACAGAATGTACAGTGGTTAGCACATCCCTTGGTTACCTCAATAGTATTAACCGTAATGAAGTCTTTCTTGTTCAACATGTCCCGTCTTGGTCGAATGCCATCCCCCATTGTGTAATTGGTTTCTTGTGTGTAAAATGGTTTGAGTTTATTGCTGGCAAAGTCTCGAATAAGCTGAGGGAAAGTATTATCAGCAAAACCGGTTACCACACAATCCGCATGTTCCATCGCTTCATATGGCAATATAGATGGATGTACACCACCCAGTACTACGGTAGCCCCTCTCGAACGGAAATAGTCCGCCCACTTGTAGCTTCTGGGAGCTGTTCCGGTTATCACTGTAATCCCGATTAAATCAGCATCCAGGTCAGGAGGGATGGATGTTATTGTTTCATCATATATGGTTAACTCTTCCACTTCTACATTATCCGGGACTAATGCGGCCAGTGTGGTTAAGGTAAGCGGAGCATAGTGCAGAGATTTTCCAAAACTCCCGTTATATCTATGCATAGCCCCAGCTGGCGATAATAGTGAAATCTTCATGCTTCCCCCCATTACGATTTCATTTCGTTATAGTATAAACAAAAACAAAAAGAAATAATTGTTGTATTATTATATTTAAACAATGTACGGAAATTAATCAAGATTTAATATATAATATTGGAATAAAATATAGATGTATAATCTGGTAGTAGCCCTTATGGAAGGGACATCGATAAGCAAAGGATGCTAACTAAAATTTCTTAATCATGATTATGGTCATATCATCATGCTGTGGTTTAGTTCCTCTGAATGATTTTACATCGGTGAAGATTTCATTTTTAATTATTTTCAGGTCTTTATCCTTGTTTTTGGAGAGTATTGGTATCATATTAAGTATACCGTATTCGTCACCTTCAATGTTACTTTGTTCGTCTATACCGTCAGTAAAAGATATGAGCAGATCATTCTTCTGGAGAACATATTTAGAGGCTTGAGGATTAATGTTAGGAGTTATACCTAATGGCAGATTGCCGTTTTTAATCTTAAGTTTGGAGAATTTATTCTTTCTATATAGGTATAGATGGCTATGTCCGCAATCATAAACGATTATCTCCCCTGTTTTTTCGTTATAATCAAGGAAAATACCGGTGGCGTATTTCTCCAGCTGGAATGTATTTAATAAATGTTCGTTAAGAGCTATTACAAAGTTCTTAATGCCATTATTCAAATTATAAATACTGAACATCCCTCCAATAACCGCAGTAACCAGCGCAGCCGGCATACCTTTACCAGAAACATCTGCAATCATGATTATCCAATTAGTATCGGAGTACTTCTTAATAGCATAGAAATCCCCTCCAACACCTTTAGCCATCTTGGAAGCACCAAAAAGCTCGCAATACTCATTTTTCTGAATATTTTCTCTGATAATACGGTGTTGTATATCAGTAGCAAACTTAATATCTCTCTGAGACATCAATGATAAATACATAAGAAGGTCTTTGGTGGAAAAAAGTCCTGCGAATTTATTATCACCGACAGTCAGTAAATAGAATTTTGTTTCATGCTGATATAACTCTTCTGTCAACTTATCGCCAACTGAATATATATTTTCTTCAAAGCTAAATATAGGCACTTTTTTAGCGATAAGGTCGATGTTTCTGTAGTAATATACATCCCTTCCATATGGTCTCCCCAGCAAGTCGAATAGTTCTCTTTTGATTATGATACCTTCTATTTCTTCATTATCGTTAACAACTCCTACCGCTGGTATATTCTGGTTAGTTGTTAAATCTTGTGCTAAATATTCAATTCTTTCATTTTTATTAACATAATAAAAGCTGCCTGATATTTTTCCTATCACATCGCCTTTATAAGGTTTCTTTGGTGTATATTTTTTCAATATATTATATGTCTTTTCTTCATTTTCATTTACTTCATTTTTTGTGTCTGCTTCATCTTGAGTCGTGACTTCGTTGTTTTTTGTTGAATACGACATCATATTCCTCCTAGGTATATTCCTGCTTTATAGAATGCGATATTTTGATATTATACCACAATTAAATGGTAAGTTTCCATTGTTAATTAATTGTTAAATCTGTGTAAAGTTAAAGTATTATTTATGTTAAGATAGGGCTGTTTTTCCATATATTATTATTTGATGGTGGGTTATATGGTTATATGTGAACTAACCCCCCACCTATAGAAGTGGGGCGAACGAACAATAGTTCGTTAGGGCTTCCTGTTTCATAGTATGTTATATATTCTCAAAACATAGTGTATTGAGAACCCGAAAAAGCATACTCCACAGGCGTTA
>CAYUUC010000030.1:0-20836 GCA_964447635.1 uncultured Spirochaetia bacterium | reverse complement strand
CGGTATTAACCGCCCAGAATGAATATGAGCAGATGTTCATAGGTACATGGGCTAATGACCAGGATTCTGACCTGTTCGTATTTGAGGAAAATAATATCGTTTATCTGATAGATGAAGACGGGATAAGATTGACCGAGAACGGCAGATGGGGAGCTACCAGCGATACACTCTCGGTAGAGCTTCAATACAACGGGAAACGATATCGGCTTATCTTTGAATATGAACTCCTAAGTGAGGATAAAGTAAAGATGAACATCATCAAAAACCTCGTGGATGGAAAAGAAGAAGAATCAGAGGAAAGCGAGTTTATACTAACTAAGGTAGAATAATTTATTAAGGATACACTCATAGTTCCCCTTCCTTCTGGTTCATATTTGATTATACTTGAAGGGAGGGGCAATTCTTTTATTGGAGGTAATAAATGAAAAAACTGATTCTGATTTTGGCTGTCATATTAACATTAGCATTTTTATCATGTATCACATCACAGGAGATTGTTATAGAATATCCCGACAATGCTGATTGGACTTTCTCTTATTACGACACCGCCGGGATTTATATTGGCGACGGTAAAGGCGAGTTGCAATTTATGGAAGACGAAAAGAAGTTCAACTTTATCATAACCGAATCCGCTTTCGGTGATAAAGCTACTATTACAGGATACATAGGTGAATACAACGAGGATACAGGCACATTTAACTTTTACGGAAATGGGGAATGGTTTTTAGGTGAGAAATTTAATTATGAAGGAGAGTTCAATGCTGAGTTCACCAGTATACTCGACGGCTCCCTCGCCTACTCCAGCGAAATCAGCCCGGATGATGTGAAAACCGTCTCTGAAAAAATGGATTCATACCGGAATGAACTAATCCAATATCAAAAGCTAAGCGAAAAAGAAAAAGAAAACACAAACCAGCCGGAAAAACCCCAGTTAAATGATGAATTAATGTCTCTGGTCTATACATGGGAAGCGGAACTGCTCAAAGATGAATCCGAATAGTATAATCGACTAAATAGCCTTATAGGAAAAGACACGCCAATATGGTTTTATTATTGTATTATGGCTGATACTCTGCATGCTTATCCATTAACTGAAGCCTTATCCGGGTAAACTGGTCGATAAAGTTGAACCAGCTACTCTTTACATCAAACCCACCATGACTCAACGCATCAAAGGTGAAATGGTTACAATTATTGAATAAACTGTACTCCCTAACCGAGGACATGAAATACACTCTCGAGTTCCCTCCACGTTTTATCACAGAAAATACCTCTTCTCCCATTTCCTCTTCTTCTATGTAGCGGATGATGTTTGAAACAGATTTCTTATTGGC
Source organism: uncultured Spirochaetia bacterium (assembly GCA_964447635.1). GTDB lineage: Bacteria > Spirochaetota > UBA6919 > CAYUUC01 > CAYUUC01 > CAYUUC01. The sequence goes on along the minus strand of CAYUUC010000030.1, from coordinate 19,502 downwards.
ATCTAAAGACCATACATCAATCCTGCCAATGAAGTTCAGGTAGTAAATACCTTCTTCCAATGGGTATTCATCGGTAAGAAAAACCCGTTCCATCAATCCTGGGGTATTTGCGAAAAGGGTGGGGAAAGATTGGATGAAACCTTCTTTGTGTTCGTAATACCACTCCTTATCTGCGAATGTGTAATATACATAGGCATAATCGCTGTAATCATCACCTAACACTTCCGCAAAAGCACCTTCATGGTTGGGAAGTAGTAATCCATTATGAAAACCATCACTCAGGTAATAAACCGATGGGTCATAATCGATTATGCCGGTACCAGGAATTAGATTTTTAGCGGTGAGTATGAAGATGACAAATGCGATAAGCACCATAAGGATAATAGCTATTACTATGATTTTGGTTTTGCTTCGCTTTTTGGTTTTTGGTTTTATATCTTTCCTATCCATGATTCATTCCTTCTATATCCAGCCGAGGGATTGTCAGTAATAAAGCTCTACTCTACAAATATACTATATATAAGAACTATATGACAAGTCAACATGGAAAAGGTCATACATAAAAAAGGAGATACATACCTCTCTAAAGTAAATATCTCCTTCTAAACATAATGAAAAAAACAATCCACTTTAGAATAAACCGTCAATATTACCATCATCATCGATGGTGATTGCTTCTGCTGATGGGGTCTTAGGTAAACCAGGCATACGCATAATCTCTCCAGTAAGTGGAACGAGGAAACCTGCTCCAGCGGAGATGATCATGTCTCTCACTGTAAGAGTAAAGTCCCGCGGTCTCCCTCTGAGTTTGGGGTCATCAGAGAGTGATGCCTGAGTCTTAGCCATACAAATGGGGAGTTTATCATAACCATACTTATAAGCTCGTCTGATTTCCTTCTTGGCTTGGGTAGTGATTTCAACACTCTTAGCTCCATATATCTCTTTAGCAATGGTTGCGATTTTATCCTCTATAGAACTATTCCAATCATATAAGGGTTTAGGTTGTGGGTTTGCTGGAGCGGCATCTGCAATCTTAACCACTTTCTGGGCGAGCTCAACAGCACCTTTTCCACCATCTGCCCACTGTCTGGAGACGGCATATGCTACATTATTCCTTTTACATATCTCACCGACAGCATTCAGCTCTGCTTGAGTATCGGTTGGGAACTCATTTATGGATACCACCGGTTCGACACCGTACTTTCTTATGTTCTCGATATGTTTCTGCAGGTTCTCACACCCTTTATATATAGCGTCCACGTTCTCGCCTTCTAATTCATTCTTGTTGACACCACCATGCATCTTGAGTGCTCTAGCTGTAGCAACCAGTACGACAGCAGAAGGCCAGAATTTACCATAAGGACTTACGATGTCGAAGAACTTCTCCGCACCGAGGTCTGCCCCGAATCCTGCTTCGGTAACAGCATAATCGGATAGAGCAATAGCCAGATTAGTCGCCATGATGGTGTTAGCTCCCTGAGCTATGTTAGCGAATGGTCCGCCATGAACGAAAGCAGGTCCATGTTCCATAGTTTGTACTAGGTTGGGCATCAATGCTTCCTTGAGTAGCGCTGTAACCGCACCAGATATGTTTAAGTCTTTTACGAAGAATGGCTCTCTTTTGATTGTATAACCGATTAGGATGTTATCTAACTTCTCCTTCAATTCTGAATAACTCATTGAAAGGCAGAGTATCGCCATGATTTCGGAGGCAGCGGTTATATCAAAACCGGTCTCTCTTATGAAACCGTTCTTCTCACCTATCCCTACCATCACTTCCCTAAGAGCCCGGTCATTCATATCGAGTACCCTTTTCCAAGCTATCCTGTTCAGGTCGAGTTCCTCCTGTTTCTTAGCATGGATATAGTTATCGACAGCAGCAGCGATGAGGTTATGTGCTGCGGTGATAGCATGCATATCACCGGTGAAATGGAGGTTAATATCTTCCATGGGTAGAACTTGTGCCCGACCTCCACCCGCGGCTCCTCCTTTAATCCCGAATACCGGACCTAAAGACGGCTCTCTTAAGGCTACTACAGACTTTTTGCCGATATGGTTAAGTGCTTGGGTCAAGCCGATGCTGGTAGTGGTTTTACCTTCACCGGCTGGTGTAGGCGTGATAGCGGTAACTAAGATGAGTTTGCCCTTCTTACCACGAGATAGGATTTTCTTGATGGTCGACATCTTCACTTTCGCTTTAAAGTCTCCGTATAACATAAGGTCTTCGGGTGTTAGACCGATTCCTTCTGATATTTTGGTTATATGTAATAGCTTGGTTTCTTTTGCTAAATCGATATCACTTTTATAATTTGCCATAAAATACTCCTCAGATTTGTTTATTTATTCTACATTATGAAACTAATACAAAATTAATATAATGTATATATCATTTTAAGTGATATATAATGAAAAACTTTATTTCTTGACATATTAGCATTTTTTAATAATATTAGTAAGTAAGTACTTACTTATTTTTATATTTAATTTTGGTAAGGTTATTGAATGAACTTTAAAAAAATCTGTATATTTTTAATAGTAATTGTAACATTGTTATTATTCGCTCTAATAAGTTTTAGCTACATAAATCGAAATAATACAGAATTTAATGGAGATTTAAAAGAAAAGAACATAACAGATAACTCTTATATATTCGAAGACAAATCGAGAGATCTTACTATAGATGATATTACATCAAATCCTTATCAAAAAAAGTTTATCGGGATACAAAAAACAACAAAAACTTTAAATGACTCCCTTTCCAATTTCTGGTTGAAGTTTAGTATCACTGATAATACCCATGAGAATGTACAGCTGGATTTAGAAGTGAGGATTTATCAGAAGCAGTTCTATATAACCAGTCTCACTCTATATACAATGGAGAATGACACCTATATAAAACAAACAGTGGTAAATAAGGAAAATTACTACAAAGAGGGACTAAAAAGTAGTAACCCGGTTTTTAGGTTACCTAATACCAACAAAGGTAAAGAAACCACATATTACCTGAATATGAAGGGTATTAGAGGGTTCAGTCTTATTGTAGGTAAAGAGAAACACATAATTGACGGGCATTTTGACTACCAATTATCTAACGGTTTTATTTTTGGTATATTATTCGCTCTAAGTATTATATTTAACCTAGTCTTATATGCATTTTTCAGGGAGAGAGCTTATCTATATTTCCTGATATACATGGTTTTTTATATAATCCAACGATTATACAATTATGGCTTTTTGGATTTATATTGTCCTTTCTCTGCTAATGTATTATTATATTTTGTTTTATTAGTGATGAGTCTTTCCATGATTTTCTTTATTCTATTTGTGAAGAACTTTTTAGGTAATAATAAATATTTCTCCAAAACCACTTTGCTAACTTATATTGCTATAGCATTATTTACTTTATTTTATATTCTGATAACATTAGGTGTAATTTTAGATAATAATTCATTTTTTATAATAGTAACTACAATTTATCGTGTAGTAGTAATACCGATATACGGTATTTTAATCTTAATCTTATTCTTGATTAACCATATAAAGGGTAATCGATATGCTAAATACTTATTGGTTTATATAACAATAACCATATTGCTACAACTATTTGAACTACTATATGTATTTGGTATTAAAGTATTTGAGATTATTTATCAATTTGGTTATGATATCAACTTTATACTGCTTGCTTTGATATTGGTTGTGGGTTTCTTCGATAGAGCACACTCTACACAAAGAGAAAAAGAAGAAAATCAAAGGAAAATCCTCGAACAGCAGAAAAAGGCAAATATCGTACTAGAAAAGAAAGTGAAAGAAAGGACAAGACAGCTTGAGACAGCTAATAAGAAGCTTGAAGAAACCAATAATGAATTAATCTCTTTAAACCAGGAATTAACTCAAACAAATACGAAATTGGAAGAATCCAACATAGACCTTGAATTAACCAACACAGAACTGGAGATTTTCTCTTCTACCCTATCCCATGATTTGGGTAACTCTATAAGCCGTATCAATTCAGCATTAAGGCTGTTTATGTCTTCACCCGGTGCTGAGAAACTCAACCAGCAAGAGAATTTATACTTAAACAGCATCACAGAATCATCACAGAGGATGTATTCTATTATAAAGGGTATACTGAAGCTGTTTTCACTATCCAACAAACCGATAAACTACCAGGAGTTTAACCTGAGCTTGCTTGCTAAAAAGATAGTGGATATATACATAAAAGAGGATCAGAATAGGAAAATCATTGCTAATATACATCCGGATATGCTTATAAAAGCTGACTATGACCAGATGCAAAATGCTATGGAAAACCTTATATCTAATGCTATCAAATATACAAAGGAAGAAGAGATTGCTCGCATCGAAGTAGGAAGCATGGAAAAGGATGGAAGGACTGTCTATTATGTTACGGATAATGGGATAGGCTTTGATATGGGCGATTCCGGCAAACTTTTTACTAAGTTTGGAAGACTTCATCAAGATAACGAATATAAAGGAACAGGTCTTGGATTGGTTAGTGTAAAGCGTATCATCACAAAGCATAAGGGCGAAGTATGGGCAGAAAGCTCTAAGGGAAAAGGTACCACATTTTATTTCACTATCGGTCAATAATTCAGGTTTTACTCTTGATTTATGTGTTTATATAATTTAATTTATAATAATCACCATTAATCGGAAATTATAATGGAATTGATTAAATATCGGCGAAGAATAGATTTTACCACTATTAGAGAATATGAATACATATACACAATCGAACAATGTAACAACTTTATACTAGATTACTCTTTCAAACTCGCACAAGTCATGGAGCTTACCGGTAAATGGGATAATGCCATAAAACATCTTTCCAAAGCTATTAAAATAAGCAAAACCATACCAAATAGACGAAAAGAAGCCAACCTAAAAGCATTAATAGGTAAAATCCTACTCTCTCAAGGAAACCATGCTAAAACATCCCTAATGATAGAAGAGATGAGGAGAATCGGCGAGGAACTAAAGGATAAAAGTATTATCGCGGAAGCTTATAGGCTACAAGCCCTTTTATATATTAATATAGGAGACTTCAATAAATCCATAGAAGCAAACAAAAACTCTCTAGCTATTAACCGGGAGATAGGCAATGAAAAAAGTATCGCTCTTAACCTGGCAGGATTAGGTAATATCTACATATACTTAAGGAAACACGACAAAGCCATCCATTATTACAAAAAATCTATGCGAGTCTTCCAAAGAAAGTCCGACCAAAGGAACATAGCAACCATAACAGGCAACATTGGCGTTATGTATAACAATAAGGGTGAATTCGACACCGCTTTGGAATACTATACAACATCACTCAACCTGTTTAGAGAACTCGGGGATAAGTCCGGCATAGCAAGGCAACTACTCAATGTAGGTGTCATCTACAACCTATATAAGCATGAACCTGATAAGGCTTTCTCATACTATCAGCAATCCCTCAACATCTATCGTGAACTGAATGAGAAGGCTGGCATCGCAAGACTATTGGGCAATATTGGCGGAATATACTCCGAGAACTTTGGTCAATACGACAAAGCACTCCAATACTATACCGAATCGCTGGATATAAGAAAGAAGTTAGGTGATAAGAGAGGCATCGCCAGAACCATGCTATACATCGGAATAGTCTTCTACAACTCCGGTGAATATGAAAAAGCTGTTGAATATCACAACCTATCATTACAAGGAATGAAGGACATTAGTCTAAACGCAGACCTAGGATATAACCACAGCTATCTGTCACTCTCACTCATTAAGCTGAACAGAACCAGTGAAGCCATCCAAACTATCAAAAACCATCTGGATAACGTGGATAAGATGAGGGTGAAGGTCTATGTTATTCGGACATACCTATCCATCGCCATCATCATGGGTAACATAGCCACCAGAAAAGAAGTCACCCTCGATGAACACATCAGGGAAGACTTCGATGCCATACTGGAGAGACTTGGATGGGAGAAAGACATCAATGTGGTTTTTCCCGAAGTCGTGGAGATGTGCCGTGATGATAAGACGGACCCAACACTCATCATCACCGCACTGATTGAATACGCATCCTTCCTGCGTAAGAATGGAGAAAAGGACAAAGTTAGTTTTTACATAGATGAGGCTAAGGATAAGGCTAGGGCTATGTCATTATTTATAAAAGAATTAAATACTTATGAATCTTAATGAATGGAATTTAGATTGGTTTTTCTCAACGAATGATTGTATTTTTAACAATATATATATTAAATATATAATATAAACTAATATAAAAGGAGAATAGCTATGAAAGCCAAAGCATTACTCATTATTCTATGCCTAATCCTGCCCATCATCGCTACATACCAACCTATCACCTCACAGGACAGCGATAACCATGCAGTGGGCAATAAGGAAGCTAATGCACTCGGACTGCACGACATGTCAGGGAATGTCTGGGAATGGTGCTGGGATTGGTATGATGATTATCCCACGAGTAAAAGTGAAGACTACATTAGTCCTGCAGACGGCTCTTAACGTGTTAGGCGGGGTGGTAGTTGGCGAGGTAATAGTGAGTGCTTGCGAGTCGGCTTTCGTTACGAAGGCCATCCAAGTTTCGAGTATGACTACGTAGGCTTTCGGTTTGCCCGTCGCCCATGAGGATAGCTAATCCTTACCCATGAGTTTCCAGCCATCTCTCCGCATCGATAGCTGCCTGACATCCGCTACCTGCCGCTGTTATGGCTTGCCTGTAATAGCTATCCACCACATCACCACAGGCGAACACACCTTCGATATTGGTCAGTGTGCGTTTTACCGGTTTGATGTAGTTCTTATCGTCGAGATTGAGCTGTCCATCGAAGATTTGTGTATTGGGTATATGACCTATAGCCAGAAAGATACCATCGATGGGCATTTCGGATATCTCGTCAGTCTTTCGGTTGTGGAGTTTAACTCCGATGACTTTTCTTTGTATAATGCCGTTTTGTTCGGTTTGATGTAGTTCTTATCGTCGAGATTGAGCTGTCCATCGAAGATTTGTGTATTGGGTATATGACCTATAGCCAGAAAGATACCATCGATGGGCATTTCGGATATCTCGTCAGTCTTTCGGTTGTGGAGTTTAACTCCGATGACTTTTCTTTGTATAATGCCGTTTTGTTCGGTTTCCTCGCCGATGACCTCCGCTATGGTGCTGTTCCAGATAAAGTCTATCTTCTCGCTTTTCATAGCCCTATCCTGCATTATCTTGGAAGCCCTCAGCTGATTTCTTCTATGGACTACGGTTACCTTTCTGGCGAATCTGGTTAGGAATAGAGCTTCTTCCATCGCTGAGTCTCCTCCTCCGATGATGATTACATGCTTATCCTTAAAGAAGAAGCCATCACAGGTAGCACAAGCGGAGACGCCGTATCCCATGAACCGTTCTATGGATGGCAAGTCCAGCAGTCTCGCCCTCGCTCCGGTTGCAATGATGACCGACTTTGCCTTGTAGGTTTTGCCCTGGTCGGTATGGATGGTGAATGGTCTCTGGCTGAAGTCGACTTTGGTGACGTCAGCATTGATGATTTTTGTGCCGAATCGCTCTGCTTGCTGTTTCATATTTTGGATGAGTGATGGGCCCATAATGCCTTCTGGGAAGCCGGGGAAGTTGTCTACGTCAGTGGTAATCATAAGTTGCCCCCCATCGCTGTTCCCTGCTATCATGATAGGTTTTAGGTTAGCCCTTGCTGTATAGATGGCGGCAGTGAATCCAGCAGGACCCGACCCGATTATGATTACATCTCTAATATCATTATCATTGCTCATATAAAGACCTCCATGGTTGAATGGTTTATATTACTATACGGTTATATAACTAAACAGTTATAATTTAATAAAATATATCTAACCTGTCAAATTTAGGAAGATTATTTTGCTTATGATTTGTAAGTAATATTTAATGTTAATTAAAGAAATTCTCTTAAATGGTAAATTTTCCTTACATTTTTTATTATTAATCTTTATAAATCATATTAAAAATTCTTATTATTTATAATATACTAATAAGATTAGTAACAATTACCCTTTTTGATAGCTATAAAAATAATGGAGATTTTTATGGATAAAAAAGTAATAAACCAGAGTTCAGAAAAATATTATCAACGACAGGTCAAGACAGCAGTATTAAGCTTATCAGCACTGGTATTTGTTGGTATGTTAGCTGTATCTATATTAGGTTTTGTAAGTGGTAGGGATACTCTCTCTTCGATAATGATTATGGTTATGGGGATTCTGGCGGGGGTTGCTTTCTTCCTTGCTTATATAAAATATGTTAAAGCTAGCTCAATCCTGCTTATAATATCCTGTCAGTCGATATTGATGTATCTGCCTTTCCTTTCCGGGAATGCGATGTATGCTTATTCAGTACCGGTAGCGACAACAGGTTTTATCGTAGTAATAATAGCTTGCGGTTTTCTCATAGGGAGAAAGATGACCATTATATTTACTTCGATATCATTCATTTACTTATTACTAATCGTCTTCGTATTCAGTGAATCACCCGAACTCAAAGCGACAATGCCTGCAGGATTATTCTCTGTAGTAGCCGCTGGAATATTCATCACATATATAACCCATATTCAAAAAAACATCATAACCAAATCCATGAAAGAAGCAAAGGAAAACAAGGCGACTTCTGAAGACATGAAAGAAATCTTAAACCAAGTACATCAGCTCAAAAATAAGATGGACAACTCACAAGAGTTAATAGCTGACAGATTAACAGATATAGACCAAATCATAAAGAATTATACAGAAAAATCATCAAACCTTTTATCATTATCCGAAAACCTACAATCTAACCTGGATAACTCCCAATCAAACCTCGACGACCTTAATGAATCTATCGAAACCATTACCGATAAGATAAGCGAACAAACATCTTTCGTAGAAGAGAACTCCACAGCACAGGAAGAGATTTTCAGCTCCATATCCAGCATAACCGAGAATGCTAAGACAGCTGACGAGATAAATCAAAAACTTACCCAGACCGCCGAAGAAGGCAAAACCACCATTCATGAAGTTACCCAATCCATTTCCGAATTGGATGAATACCAATCACGTATGCTGGATGTGGTTAACACGATTTCATCCATATCGGGACAGACCAATCTCCTCGCCATGAATGCCAATATAGAGGCAGCTCATGCCGGTGAATCAGGTAGAGGGTTTGGCGTGGTTGCAGATGAGATTAGGAAGCTCGCAGATGAATCCGGACTGAAGACCAAAGAGATATCAGACCTTATTAAATCGATGAACAATAAAATTACACAAAGCACAGCAAATGTTAACGATATTGGGTCTAAACTAATGGTCATTATCGATGGTATAAACAAGGCATACCCGTTGATACAGCAGATATCCACCGCTATGAATGAACAGCTCGTAACAAACCGACAGGTTCTGGAAGGGACGAAGGAACTGGTCGATATATCATCAATTATACAGGAAAACGCTGATAAAGAAAAATCTATAGCAAATAACTACAATGATGTATTTGCTAACCTGAAAAAATATTTCACAGAGGTAATGAGGGTGATAAATGACTTTTCGTTATATAATAACCAATCTAGAGAGATTATAGATAAAATTGTCGAGATTCGTAATGAAAACGAAATCATCAATAATGATATGAATTCTCTTCTAAACAAATTTATCGAGAACAAAGGCGACGGAAAAACCCTTCCACCAAAAGAAAACAATATTAAAAATAAAGAATACTCCACAAAAGATTGAATTCTGAATACTTATACTAAAATATAAAAAAAGAACTAATAGGATTGTTTTTTCATAGATATGGGTTATAATATTAGTCATAACTAATTTTTTAAGGAGATAATACAATGAAAAGGACATTATTAAAAATCCTAGCCGCTATATTAGGCATACTCGGCCTATCTACATGTGTAATCGCTTGTTATGGAGTTCCGCCTATTGAAGAAGAAGACCTCACCGCAGACCCACAGATAGAAACCATCGAAGAAGCTGATGCTGATATAACAGGCTAACCCTATAAACACATATCTATAGTCCAACATAAAATGTGATTGGGGGAAGGGGGAGCTTATCCCCCATCAACAAAAACCGACATCATAAGCATATGGAGAATTGAATGGGATTAAAATCTTTTTTACAGAGAAAGCTCTTGCTTCTATATCAAAGCAGTGAAAGGGAGTTACATGAACTTTCATATATCTTCTTTGAACTAACCAACAATTGCAATCTGGAATGCATTCATTGTGGAAGTGACTGCATTAAAGATTCATCAATACCTAATCTCCCAGCTGAAAAGGTCATCGAAACCCTAAACCAAATCAAAACCAAATACAATCCAGCCAAGATAACCGTGGTCCTATCCGGAGGTGAACCTCTGGTCTATCCCGATGTTTTCAAATTGGGTGCAAGGATAACTGAACTTAGCTTCCCCTGGGGGATGGTCACTAACGGATACGCTTGGAACAAGAGGCGTATTCAGGAAGCTAAAGAAGCGGGGATGAAGTCGGTAACCGTTAGCCTCGACGGATTGGAAGAAGACCACAACTGGCTAAGAGGGAAACCCGATTCCTATAAACGAGCTGTCAATGCAATAAAGCTACTCGTTGCCAATCCGTTCTACAGAGTGATGGATGTGATAACCTGTATCAATAAACGAACCATCAAAACCATCGATCAGATATTCGAACAGGTGAAGAACCTTGGAGTTAAACGATGGCGTATCTTCACTATAGCTCCCATCGGAAGAGCAGTTAACACTCCTGAACTCTTTCTGAACAGGGATGAACATATATACCTCTTCGATAAAATTATGGAATACAGACAAAAAGACCAAATCTCGGTTAACTATGCAGAAGCGGATTATCTGGGGAAAGAATACGAGAAGAAGGTGCGGGACGATTACTACTTCTGCATGGCTGGTATCAAGATAGCCGGAATAATGGTCAACGGTGACATACTCGCTTGCCCTAATATAGACCGACGCTTCAAGCAAGGTAACATCTATGAAGACTCGTTTATCGATGTGTGGGAGAATAAGTATCAAGTCTTCCGCAATCGAAAATGGATGAAGAAGGGTCAGTGCGAGAAGTGCAGGGAATGGGACTATTGTCAGGGTAATTCATTCCATCTATGGGACTTAGATAACAACTGTACAAAGATATGCCATTATGATTTTATACATAAGACTAACCGCCAAAAGGCTCTATAGTAGGACAAATGGGAAGAAACATGATAATCCTTATCGGTTTTGTTATATGGATAGCTTTAATCCTAGGTTGTCTCAATCCTGGTGAAAAAGCAGTAAAACCTAAGGAAATCGAGGATGTATTGGTCAATGCAGGAATAGGCATAACCACATTCCATTCACTAAACGGAGATAACTATCATGGGGAGACACCGGAAGCCAGTATAGCCTATTACCGATGGTATTGGAACGACCTTGAACCTACAGAGGATGAATACCCCTTTGATTTAATAGATGATTTTATAGATGAAGCACAAAACCGAGGACAGAAGATAGCCTTCCGCTTTATGGCAGCAGGAGCAACCGAAGCGGATTCGGGGATTAAAGTCCCACAATGGCTACTCGATTTGGGTATTAATGGGGTTTATTACCCAGCCCCAGACTATGAAAGCTTCATACCCGATTTTACTGACCCAGTATTCATGAACCATGCCCATGACCTTATGTTGGATTTCGGAGCCAAGTATAATGGACATCCTGCAATAGACCATATCGATGTTGGATGGATTGGTCATTGGGGGGAATGGCATTTTACAGAATCGGAGGGTTACGGTTCATCAATGCCTGACTACACAACGAAGAAGCAATACCTTGATTGGATGATGGAAGCGTTTCCGGATACAATGCTTATAGCCCAAGTTAATGACACAGATATGCTGGAGTATGGAACAGAAAACGGTATGGGCTGGAGAGCTGACTGTTTTGGTGATATGAAAGATGGATGGAACCATATGGACAACATGTATCCCGAACACACTCAAACCGCCGGAGCCCAGGATGTATGGATGAATGCTCCGGTCGCCTTCGAGACCTGCGGATGGGTTGAACACTGGCTGATACTTGGTTATGATGTGGATGAGATTATAGATCGGGGTTTGAATGACTTCCATATGTCGGTGCTTAATATCAAATCAAGACCGATACCCGATGAATGGGAAGATGAGTTCGAGTATTTCCAGAAGAAGATGGGTTATCGACTGGTTCTGAAAAGGCTGGTCCACATGAAGTATGCTTCACCAGGTGAAACGATAAGCTTCCATTCTAAGTGGGAGAACAAAGGCGTAGCTCCTCCATACCTAGACTATCCTGTGATTTACCGCATGAGGGATGCATCTGATGAGACTGTATCTGAGTGGGAAAGCGATGCAAACATAATGGAATGGTTACCAGGTGAATATGAAATAGATGATAGCTTCCAGATACCTGATACTATCGATTATGGTGAGTACTCGATTGATGTGTCGATACCCGCAACAGATGATGTAATCCCCGCTTATATAAAGCTTGCTATTGAAGGATTGCGTGAGGATGGCTGGTATTCTATCTCCAGCATCGATATTAGTAGTGCTTCTAATGAGTAGTTAGTATAAAAAAAGTCAATTCATCATAACTCTACGAATGCTTTCCCATAACCTTTCGCTTTCTTTCTGAATATCGAAAGAATAATCGGAGAGCTTCCAATCCTCAATCATATTCCTCACTCCTCCTATTATGATAATGGCAAGGTGCATAGGATTGATATCACTTTTGATGATATTAATCCTTTGAGCATTTACGATTAAGTCCACCAGGTTTTTTTTGTGATTTTTGTATATTTGGTGTATATCATTGAGTAAGTTTTCTTCAGAGCGTAGAATCTCTTTTGAAGTAAATATTGTAATGAATTCAGGATTTTCTATGAAAGTTTTCACAAACATAAAAAACCAATTTTTTATACTATCTTCTGGTGATATCTCCATATTCTTTATACTATCTATAATCTTTTCAAAATGATTGACAAAGTCTTTAATCATGGTTTGCATAATCTCAGTTTTGCTTTTAAAATGCTTATAGATAGCTGGTAATGATACATTAATTTCCTTAGCGATATTTTTAATGGTTAAGTTTTGTATACCTCTTTCAGATATTATTTCCATAGCAATTTGGATGATTTCTTTTTGTCTTTTAGAATATGACTTTTTATCCAGGCTTGATTTTTGTTTATTTTCTAGAGATTTAATTAATTCCATTTCCTTATTATGTTTGTATATAGCAAGTTCAATAGTAGACTCCAGGTCTTTCTTTCTGAAGGGTTTAATGATATATCCGTACGGTTCAGTAACGATGGCTCTTTGGAAGGTCTTATCATCATCCACAGCGGTAATATAGACGATGGGCACATTTAACTTTTCCTTTATCATTTCAGCAGAGGTTATACCATCTGAACCACCGTCCAGAAATATATCCATAAGGATTATATCAGGTTTGGTTTCAAATGCTTCTTCCACCGCTCTTTCTCCGGAAGTTATAATATTTATTACATTATAATTTAACTCCTCGAGTATCCTTTTGATATCTTCTGCTGTAACAGGTTCGTCTTCCACAATTAATATTCGTTTTCTTCTTGGCACTGTAAAATTACCCTCGTTTACTCTTTCTATATAACTATTTAATAATACAAATCAACAATTCCTTATGATTCTATTGAATAGAGATGCTTTTTAATACCAAAAATCATCGATATCTAACAGACCCTAAGCTCTTCTCGATGGAACATAACGCAGTAGTCGAAGGGTATGCTCATATAGACTTCAGAGTTACTGAGCCTGTTAAAGAGCTATGAACTGCCAATAAATCGTACCATACTAAAACATTCTCCGTCCTAAGAATCTGGTGACTAAACTCTTCTCTTGCGATAATCTTGTTCAAGATTTTTCTGAACAGCACCCTTTAGGGTAATGGATTTTTCAACACTTTCTTAAGTATTCATAATCTTTTAATACTATTGTGTAAATATAATAAAAGTATTGAATTTTTTAATAATTTATCATATTTTATTTGATTTTAATTTATTGATATATTGTGTAGAAAATCAATTGACAATTTTTATTTCTTTAACTGCATGTAAAATTTACTTAGATAATATAATAGTAATTATGTTGGTGATATTTTGGTTACATTACTAGGACAGGCTTATCAACCTTAAAGTCGAAACGACCCACTACCGGCCTCTTCGACTTGCAATAGCTTTGTTCATGAGTTCAATATCTGGTAAGTATCAGTTATAAATATAGCTCTACCGATATTCTTATCGTATTAATTATATAAAGACCTGTTTATCAAGATAAATCCTTTAGTACTGGGTAATTGATAAAGTTAACTTTTACTAATAAGAAAAGTTTTACCATGTAAATATTTGGTGTTACCATATAAAGACATTATACTTTCTATTTAATATATAAGTTAGGTAATCTTATGTCGATAATATGCTTATATGGATATTAATTTTATTAATATAGAATGAAGAAGATTCAAATAAGAAATTAAGATAATAAAAAAATTAAAATCATTCTATTACTATAAAATTATAAAGACATTAATATATGTATATTTTTTTGCTTATAACTTTTTTGATTATATTAAAATAAGAGAAACATAAAAGGTTACAAATAAATGAAAGATAAAGGTTCTCATTATATGGAATGTTCGTTTTGCGGGAAGAAAGCAAATCAAGTAAATAAGATGGTAGCTGGTCCTAATAATGTCTATATTTGCGATAGATGTATAGAGACCTGTGCCAATATCATAAATGAAAATAATAGCAATTTTAAGGATAATGATTTGATAAAAAAAGGATTAAATACCAACAAGAAATCTCATTCCTCTCCCAGGAAAAAAATGACCTGTTCGTTCTGTGGTAAAACCAGTAACCAGGTTAAGAAAATGGTCTCTCTTGCTTCTGGAGTACACATATGCGATGAATGTATAAAAACATGCTCTGATATGGTTAGTGAAGATGACCAGCTATTTGTAAACGGATTTTTAAATAAAGAATTACCCAAGCCAAAAGAGATTAAAGCTACTTTAGACAAATATGTTATCAAACAAGAAGAAGCTAAAAAGACCCTATCAGTAGCTGTATATAACCATTACAAAAGAATCATATACAATTCAAAGAACCATGGCAATCACAATGTAGACATAGATAAGAGTAATGTCCTTATGATTGGACCGACTGGAACAGGTAAGACATTACTGGCAAGAACATTAGCCAGAATACTGGATGTACCTTTCACTATCGTCGACGCTACTACACTAACCGAAGCAGGATATGTCGGCGAAGATGTGGAAAACATTCTGCTGAAACTTATACAAAACGCTGGGGGAGATGATAAGGAAGCTGTAGAGAAGGCTAAATACGGAATCATATATATAGATGAAATAGACAAAATCTCAAAAAAGAGTGAAAATCCATCTATAACCAGGGACGTATCCGGTGAAGGGGTACAACAAGCCCTATTAAAGATTATCGAAGGTACCATCGCATCTGTCCCACCACAGGGAGGAAGAAAACATCCTCACCAGGAATTTATCAAGATTGACACCAATGATATACTCTTTATATGTGGTGGAGCTTTTGTAGGATTAGAAAATATCATTTCAAAAAGGATAGGCAAAAAGCAAATTGGGTTCGCTTCTGAAAAAAGCAGACATATACAACAGGATAATCTGTTGGAAGCTGTTACCCCGGAAGACTTGTTAAAGTACGGTTTGATACCAGAATTTATAGGTAGATTACCAGTAGTAACCACGCTTCAGCACCTGGATAAGGAAGCCTTAATCAGCATATTAACATATCCGGTTAACTCCATTGTAAAACAGTATAAGCACATCTTCGAAATGGAGGATGTGGAGCTTATCTTTACAGATGAAGCTTTAGAATACATAGCAGACCTGTCCATATTAAGAAAAACCGGAGCAAGGGGGCTTCGTTCTATCATGGAAGAGTTTATGCTGGATATTATGTATGAAGTACCATCCAGCGAAAATATAGACAAGATAATCATAAACAAAGAAATGATTATTCAAAAAATTCATCCCTCTGAAGCGTCAATACTATCTCAAAAATCTGCCTAAGTCAATAGAAATATAACCAAGATATACTTGTTAAATAGAAAAAACGAGTTAAAATATAAAGTATAAAACCATTAAACGGAGATGATATTAATGAATCATAGCAAAACAATTATGCTAGTATTGATTATAGGCTTATGCCTTATAACATCTTGTGCATTCTTTCCGGACAGCTCATCTGATTCCGGAGATTCGGGAGATGCCTCCCAGCTTGAAGCACCAGAGGTATGGGGGAATACTCCCACCGGCGATACTACACCAACCTGGTATTGGAATAATGTAGAAGGCGCTATGGTTTATAGACATAGACTTAATGACGAAATCAGATGGATATCAACACCCAATAATCAATATACACCAGACGAATCCCTGGGCTTAGGAGAATTTACCCTATATGTTCAAGCAGGACAAATAATAAACGGAAACTATACCAATTGGTCAGAAAGCGGGAGTTTTACCATAAAAATCACCGGTGAATTGTAATAATTGGGCAATATGACTATTGATAGAAGCTAAACCCTTCATTAGACATATAGTAGTTCAATAAAAGATCGCTGTTTAGTGAATTATTATTGAAAATCTATAAAATTTTTATTAAAGGTTGTTGTACTTCGACAGACTCAGCAACCTCAAACTCGAAACAACAGTTACCCATGTTCCCTTCGTCTCCTACTCTATGTCTCATCGAGAAAACTCAGGTAAGGGTTTTATACTTTCAACAACATTTGACATAAGATTGTATAGAAATTATAATACCATTAAAATTCTATCTGATATTTTTTTTAATAAACCTTCCGATAAATTTATTGGTATAATTAATATTAAATAATGGTTATAATTCTATAAGATTTAGATAGAGAAAAATCGCTTAAGTGTTTATTATATAAAAAATTAAGGAGAAGACTCAAATGGCTGAAGAATTTGATGCTTTTGATACTGATTTTGAAGATACTGACGATTTTGAGTTAGAAGAGGGTTCGGAGGTTCGTGCTGATAAGGAAAAGGAGAAAAACCCATTTAAACTCCTACTTAAGAAATTTCTTGGCTTATCAAGAGGGATACAAGTTCTTATCATTGCTACTCCTATTATCGTTCTAGGTATTATATTATTGATTAGTGTGTTGAGTAGCCAGGGAGTGCCGGAACAGATAAAGACACCGTATTACTATCCCTTAGAAGAATATACATTTAAGCTAGACGAATTTGTAAATGGTCGAGTACCATATGTTAGATTAAAACTGGAGCTGGTATTCGATGAGAAGTTTAGGGACTATAAGGAGGATTTAGATAGAGCTGCTATCCAAATCCAGAACGAGGTTATTAAATATTTCCGGCAGAGAATGACCTATCAGGATATAGAAGAAGGTAACTTTGCCAAAAGACAGGTTATCTACAACGAAGCCATGGAATACATCAACCGAATGCTTGATGAACCTATCGTAAAAGAAATAATGGAGGTAAAATTCGAAGCAACATTAATGAAACCTAGATACTGATTTTTATCAGCTATCTATGTTATTAGATTCGGATAAAATAAAGATAATTGGATATCGGTAGTGTTTGTTTATTACTGATTGGTTAGGGAACTGAACAGAGCCGATGTATGTAGTGGAATGTCATTTCGGCTAAGCGGTTACTGAACCTGTTCTAGCGCAATTAATAGACTAATCAGTAACAGGATAACCATTACCCGTATATTTATTATGAAACAGACTTATTATATTATACTTAGAAGTCATATTAAGATATATAAGGGTAAATAGAACCTTAAATCCGGTAGAATAGGAATACATTATGCCAAAAACCAAGTCAAAAACCAATTTTAATGTATACGAGGTTATGCCAGGAAGCAAGATAGTGACTTACAGTAATTATAATGTTTTGGTAGGATGCCCTTTGGAAGTAGTAAAAGCGATTATCGGCAAGAAGCTACCCATACCAACACATATCGTTTTACCGGATAGTAGGTACCATGACACTATACCACAAAATTCCACCGAGTTCCCTTTGTATCATTTCTTGTTCGGTTACCAGGGATTAGCTAAAGGTTTAAAACTCACTATGGTCGGAACTGAAGACCAGCTCCGCTATAACCTGGAATTATTAAGAATCGCCCTACTAGGCATATCCGAAGATGAGCTAGACTATTTGGGTATAGAAAGCGAACTTAAAGAGCAAATCCTTAAGGAACAGGACTTCTATAGGCTTAAATCCAGCTCTGGTGAATCACTAACACTTAATGACCTGGTCAATAACCAGAGCTTTAACCAAGAAGGAATGCTCGACTTAGAAGACTTTAAAATAATTAAAAAAGGTAATAACATATTCGAATTTAACAATGGCAAAAACAAAGAAACGATAGATGTTAACGTCTTTTCCCAGCAAATACCCCCTTACTTCATCCCGAAAAAGATATACCCCACAGAAATATCCAGATTCAGCGTAGAAGTTGTAGGCGGGTCATCCGGTTTCAGCCCAATAAATCCATGTTCCTCCCTCGCTATCTCGCATAACGGTATGTACCTGTTAATCGACCCGGTTCCTTACCTGGATTACTTACTCAAAGCCCGTGGTATATCCAAAAACGAAATCATTGGCTTATTCATAACTCATATCCATGATGACCATTGTGTGTTGCTACCATTCTTGTTTAACGATAGGAAAGTAACCATCATAACCACCAAAGAAATCTTTTATATGTCTCTTTACAAACTCGCTCTAACCCTTAATATACCTAATTATAAGGATATGGAGAAGTATTTCGACTTTTACCCTATAGAAGCAGACAAAAGGTATAACTATTACGGAATTGATATCTATCCACATTATACATTACACCCTATCCCCACCATAGGAGCAAATTTCTCTGTAACTGAAAAGGGTATATCCTATTCATTCACCTATGTTGGTGATAACCAAAGCCTCTCCATCATTGATGGAATGTATGATAAGGGTATAATAAACAGTGAACGAAAGAACCGCATAAAAGACCTATATACAGAGGAGATAAACCTATTAGTAGCAGATGGCGGACATGGTATGATACATGGAGACCCAGGAGACGGGACCGAAAGCAAGGCAAGCAAAGTCGCATTCATCCATCTGGATGAGTTACCGGAAGAGCATAAGAAGTACCTCAACATCGCTAATGTGGGTAAAATCTTTTCTATACTAAAAGCAGAAGAGATCGACGTCGTTACTAAAGCTATTGCGTTCTTAATAGATGTTTTAGGCGATGTAGTGGATAAGAATTGGATACCACATATAATCAATTTTAAGAACATCATTAAATTCAATGCTGGTGACATCATCATCAAACAAGGATACGAGAAGAACC
>CAYUUC010000029.1:0-21109 GCA_964447635.1 uncultured Spirochaetia bacterium | reverse complement strand
TATGCCAACTTTATAACACCTTTTTCTAGAGTTTATAAAGGGACTTTATCTAATGATATTATAGTGGAATATTTGTATTATATTAAGACATATGTTTTATTATCCCACATACATTTAAAACTCATAGATGCTGTATGGCTATTTATTAATAGTATTTATATGATTAGATTATCTATTATGGAAAATTAACCAAGCATTAAAGGAAGGAATAATATGAATAAAAAATATCTAATGGCTATAGACCAGGGCACAACCAGCTCCAGAACAATTATATTCGATAAACAAGGTAATATCATATCATCTCACCTCATCGAATTCGAACAGCTCTTTCCTCAACCCGGCTGGGTCGAACATAGACCGAATGATATCCTTCAATCCCAGATAGAGTCCATCAAGAAAGTCGTAGAAAAGGCAAATATCTCCCCAGAAGAGATAGCATCCATCGGTATCACTAACCAGAGAGAAACCACCGTAATCTGGGATAAGACCACCGGAGAACCTGTTCATAATGCCATCGTATGGCAATGTAGGAGAACATCCGAATACTGTGATACTCTTAAAAGTCAGGGCTACGAAGACATCATCAGGAAGAAGACTGGCTTAGTCATCGATGCATACTTCTCCGGGACGAAACTCAGATGGTTCATCAAGAATGTAGATGAAGCGAAACGGCTCATGGATAAAGGACAACTCGCTTTCGGCACCATAGACAGCTGGCTTTTATACAAGTTGACTAAAGAGCAAGTTCACTATACAGAACCGACGAATGCTTCCCGAACCATGCTTTACAACATATACCTACACAAGTGGGATGATGAATTGCTTGGTGAGTTTGACATTAGCGAGTCTGTCCTGCCCGAGGTTAAACCTACAAGCGGGGTTTATGGTATGCTTAGGAAGGACATTTTAGGTGTGGAGATACCTATAGCAGGATGTGCAGGAGACCAGCAGGCGGCGTTGTTCGGACAGACTTGCTATGAGAAAGGTTTAGGCAAGAACACCTATGGAACAGGCTGTTTCCTGCTTATGAATACGGGAGAGGAAGCGGTTAGCTCTGAGAAGGGTTTACTAACCACCATCGCCTATCAACTACAGGATAAGACCTATTATGCTTTGGAAGGGAGCATCTTCATCGCTGGTGCGGTGGTTCAATGGATACGGGATGGTTTACACTTTATTGAACATGCTTCCGAGATTGAAGAGCTTGCCAAATCCGTTCCTGATAATGGTGATGTATACTTTGTACCTGCTTTCGTAGGTCTGGGTACCCCATACTGGAATCAATACGCTAGAGGAACCATCATCGGCATCACCAGAGGGACACAGCGTGGTCATATAGCAAGGGCATCTCTGGAGGCGATATGCTATCAGACAAGGGATGTCGCTGAGGCTATGGAGAAGGAATCAGGTATCCCGCTAAGACATCTAATGGTAGACGGTGGGGCAACTGTTAATGACTTCCTGATGCAGATTCAAGCAGATGTTCTGAATGTAGAAATACGCAGACCGAAGGTCATTGAGACTACGGCATTAGGTGCTGCATATCTTGCCGGATTGGCTGTCGGTTTCTACGATAGTTTAGATGAGTTGAAGAAGAACCATAATATAGAAAAGGTGTTTAAGCCTGGTATAAGCTCAATGCAGAGGGAGAAGCAGTATAACAAATGGAAAAAGGCGATTGAAAGGAGCAAAGACTGGATCAGTCAGTAATAACTAATATGATAGAGTAGGATCATTATTATGACTCCGATCTAAGATATAGATTAGCCTTCAAATGCGGTCTTCTTTATCTCTCCAAAGACAGGTTCGATGAAGTCCTGCTTGTCAATCAGCTTCTTTACTTCTTCGATAGCCGTATCAAGCTGTTTGTCCTTCCCTTCGTTTATGGATTTAGGGTCATTATCCACTTCTACATCAGGGTCTACGCCGTAGTTCTCTACGGAGTACTTCTGCTGAATGAACCATATCGCATGCTGTGGCTGGGTTGAACCGCCTTTGTCTACTGTCCTGTTAAGCTCAGAGCCTGATATGCCTACGACACCGCCCCATGTTCGTTTACCGACTACAGTACCCATGTTTAGGTTCTTGAAGGAGCGTGGGAAGATGTCTCCATCAGAACCGGAGTTCTCATCAATGATGACAACTATAGAACCTCTAAAAGTGCAATCAGGTATTGTCTCCGGTTTATTGTGCCAGCGGGTATTGACAAAGCCTACCAATCTACGGTATAGCTTCTGTAGAAAGTATTGTGAGGTGAAGCCACCACCATTGCATCTGATATCGATGACCAAGCCTTTCTTGTCTAAGTTTTGATAGAAGTATCGATCGAACTCCATCAATCCTTCTGTACTCATGTTTGGAAGATGGAAGTAGCCGACTTCATTATTGGTCTTTTCGGATATATAATTGATGTTTTTATTTACCCAATCCCTGTATATAAGGGGTGTTTCGCTGGAGATGGTCGGTACTGACACTTCAAGTGCATCATCCATCTTACCGGTTTTGGAAACGGTTAGGATAGCTTCATTACCGGCATAGTTCAGCAAATGCTTATAGGGATGAGCTTTGGGCTCAACTTCTTCTCCATTTATCAATAGTATATAATCGCCTACTTCTACATTGACACCGGGTAGGAGTAGCGGTGAGAAGCTATCTTTGGAGAAAGTGTCGCCTTTATATATGCGTGAGACCTTAAATAGGGATTTGCTTGAGTCAAACTCGAAGTCCGCTCCCAGAAGACCAATCTTGTAACCCTTAGTCTTTTGTAGCTCTCCTCCGAAGATGTAGGCATGGGATGTGCCCAATTCGCCCTGCATCTCCCATAACAGGTCGTTTAATTCTTCACGGGTGTTTAATCTATCCAGAATAGGTTCGTATTTAGCTTTTACCTTTTCCCAGTCTACGCCGGACATCTCTTCATTCCAGAAGAACTCTTTACCCATTCGCCAGATTTCGTTGAAGATTTGTTTCCACTCTTGCTTTAGGTCAACCTTAATATTGATTTTGCGGGTATCTACTTTTCCTCCGGTTTGACGGCTTGGTTTACTGTCTTTACCCTCGGGTGGTTTCTCTCCAGCTTTCCTAATGGTGTATTCGCCTTTGGTTGATTTGAATAGCATCCACTTCTTCTTTCTGGATATAGCGAAGTCCTGTATATCAGTCATATATGGATCGAGGCGGTTTTCAATAAGGTCATAGATTTCCAGCTTTAATCCTAATGGCTTTCCACGCCAGCTAAACATTCCTATTGGGTCTAATGATGGAAGGATGACTTTATCTTTCAATGCGATGACGCCATAGTATTCCATAACAGGTTCCACCGGGAATTCGAATATTCTGTCTTTGATACCGTCTTTGTCTATTTTCGTTTCGACTTTTTTTTCTTCTTTGTCATCATTGTTGTTATTACTGTCATTTTTCTTTTTTGTGGGGTCTTCCGGTTTATGTGGAACCAGGAAGGGTAGAGGTGTTTCCTTATTCAATACCACTATATAAGGCTTACATGATTTTTGGTAGCTAAATACAATGTCTCTATGGTCGATGTATGGTTCCATATAACGCATAGAAACAAAGAATAAGTATTTCCCTTCCGGGTCGAATTCCGGATTCTTATCAAAGAACTCATCATCCGTTACCCTGATTACTTCTTTCTGCTGTGTATCATATATAAAGATGGATGAGGTGTCGTCTTTCCCCTTTACTTTGGTATATGCTATGTATCTATCATCGGGAGACCATGTTTGAAAGTAGTCAATAAAGATGGACTCGGTCTTATCGAACTGTTCGAGTGTCTTCTTATCGATATCCAATATGTAGTAGACGCCTTGCGAGGATATGACTACTGCTTTCTTGCCGTCATTGGAAGGATATATCCTTTTGATACGACCGGCTGGAAGAGTAGCCAGCACTTCCCTTTCTTTAAGATATGTGCTGTGATGTAGTTCAACCCGTTCTTCACCGCCTTCATCAGATGCACATATGATATCCCCGTCATCGTTTATATACTTAGCCAACCGATACCTGACACCCTGTTTCTTACCAAGAACCTTCGATGCTCCTGACCAGTTGGGCAATTCGCTCAACTTACCCCTAACTGTGAAGAGTGAATGTTCGCTATCATCGGAGATATCCATATCTTCGATGTATTTATCGGTAAGTGTGAAATAAGTCTTTTCTGGTGTTAGAGGGGAAGCGAGGTCTATCTCTATCTTGGTGCTTTGGTCGGTCTTTAAGTCGATTAGATAGATTTCTCCGGCTAACCCATAGACAGCCTTACCGTTTCTCATACAGAGGTTTCTTACATAGAAGTCCTTATGGTCGCTGTGCTTCTTTAGGTCTTCCCCATTAAGGTTTACGGAATAGATGTTCGAGATGCCGTCTCTATCGGATAGGAAGTATATCCTGTCATCGTCAAACTGTGGCATGACATGCCCGGCTTGATGTTTGATAAGCTGGGAGAAGTTCAAATCATTTATGGTACCATACCATACTTGCCCGGCTGTCCCGCCTTTATATCGCTTCCAGTATGAAAGGTCGGTTCTGTTTTTACCAAGGACTGTCTTATTCCCATCTGGGTGTATGTTAATCCAATGAAAGCTACCAATGTTTAATGGTGAAAAGGAACCTCCATCAACTGCTATGGAAAATAGTTCCGGTGTTCGGTTGAATTGGCTCTTCATGGTACTTGCGAAGTAGATGGTTTTGCTGTCGTTACTCCATCCCGCTGGAGTGGATGGTGTATTGTGATAGGTTAGTCTTTGAGCTGTTCCTCCTTCAGATGGCATAACATAGAGTTCAGTGCTTCCTTCTTCGTTGAAGTTAAAAGCGATTAAGTTGCCATCAGGTGATAGCATAGGTTTTGATGCAACACCTTCACCGGTAACTAATCTTTTGGCTAGACCGCCTTCTATATTTACTGACCATAGACTATTTTCTGCTATAAAGAAGATTTTATCATTACCCAAAGAGGGTTGATATAGATAAGACTTTTGCATTAATTCTCCTCCTGAAAAAGATTTAATGTATATGAATGATAGTATTTATAAATAATAGATTTATTTAACTTTTTATAAAGTTAATATTAAAGTTGACGAATGAATACTGACTTATTCATATAAATAAAAAAAAGAAAAAAATATAAAAATAATTATATCATTAAATATTATTTATAATCAAAAGTGTATTTGAATAAATTAAATAGAAAGAATATTTAATACAAGTTGATAAAAATCTTATAAGTGTTATCTTATTTTATTAGTTTTTTTTAATAAATTACTATTTTTGGGGGAAATTATATTATAGATAAGAAGAACCTATTCACTTACCTTACTATAGCCGGTTTATCTATTGCTTTTATTATAGTATCAGCTTTATTAATATTTAGTGGTGGTAAGAACGCTCGGTTACTCAGGAAGAAGCTAAAACTTGGTGCGATGATAATATCACTCACCGCAGTCATATCTACGAGTTATGTAGCTTGTTGTTATGTCCCTCCACAACCCATGATTAACCTTGATCTTACTTATATACACACTGATACTATATTCTTTAACCGTTCATTTACAGATAAGATATATGGTGTCCAGCATAACATAGATAAATATCATGAATATTATATAACCAATTATGAGATACCCGCAACTCAGACGGGATACTTTGAACCGGTTGATGGTCTTTTGGATACGGATTATGAAGAAATTGAATTATTCATTAATCCAAAATTGCCAGAAGCTGTATATCTATTCGAGACTCAAGAATTATATATGGAATATGATTATGTTGGATGTGATTATCTGTATTTGGTAATAACGAGCGAAAAGGAGATTTTCTTTATTGACTATTACGGAGAAGAGAAAAATTTTAGTATCAATTTAGCAATCGAAAGCAACTTGGATGTCAATATAGCTTTATCTGAAAGTCAACAATATTCATATAAAATAGTAAATCAATATAATGAAGAAATACAAGCACAGAATTTTGGTATAGAAAATTGTAATCCATATTTGGATACTAGCTATATGAAAAAAGGCAGTATCAATTTCATCAATAATATAGAAAGCGGGAGTTATAAGCTGAAAATCTATAATGTTCCAGCTTCCGACCAGGATAACAACTCGCCGATAAGTGAATATGATATGGAAGTTAAATAAATGATAATATATTATAGAAATACCAATGTATAGGGGGGATGTTATGAGTCTAAAGCATAAGATCATATTTATTACATTATTAATTACTTGTTTCTTATTAATCTCTTTTAGCGGATGTTATTCCAACTTTAAAAACCGTTTGGTTTTCCCTAATGATTCATATTATAATGGTACCTTTTTTATAGGAATGACCAACAGTCATCGTATTAATGGTTATATAATAAATTGTGATGAATACTTAGAGTTTAATATATCTAATGAAGAATATAATACATATCATTACGGATATATAGAGCCTGTGGACGGTGAGTTTGATTCATACCGAGAAGAAGTTAACATGGATTTTAATATTGTTGTCAATACTATTCCCAGGGGGATAAGCTATGATTTGAACTTCGAATATAAAGTTGATGTGGATGATAAGTATAAGAAATTAGTGATGGCTTCCGATAGTGTGTTCTTCTTCGATGACTTTGACGAAGAGAAAAGCATAACATGGAATCCGGATATGGACCCAGAAGGTTTAGAAGGGATTGTAGCCATGCCACGCGGATACAACTATTCATTTAAAATTATAGACCAGTATGAGACCGTTTATCAGTCTGAAGAGATAGAACTAACCAAGTATTATGAAGATTTAACCAATGAATATATAATGAGAGCTGAACTCCCCATTGATGATACTATACCAGAAGGAGACTATGAGCTTAAGATATATCCTAGCTCTTCAAACCAACAAAACGAAAATCATCAATTAACCAAATACAATCTGACCATATTGTATATTGATTAAGACATTGGAAAACATATATGAAAAGGAAACTCCCCTATATTATCTATGAACTAACCACTGACTGTAATCTAAACTGTCGTTATTGTTACAATATATGGAAGCGACCTGATGCCAGCTATAAGCGGATGAATTCGTATAAGCAAGCTAAGAAAACCTTAAAACGATTGTTTAGTATAGTTGATGTGGACTTCGTGACGATGAGCGGAGGTGAACCGATGCTATCAGAGCGTTTCCTTGAGTTGGTCATGTTCTGCAGGATGAAGAACAAAGGAGTCAATATCATAACCAATGGTAATGCTGGAAAGGATCATGTTTATAAGATACTTGCACAGTTAGGAGTATCCATGTTTGAGTTTCCTCTTCATTCCGATAGAGCAAAGGAACATGATTATCTCACTCAGGTTAAGGGTTCATTTGATATGGTGATTGACTCTATCCACAAAGCGAAGGATGCTGGAGTAGATGTTGTAACGGTGGTTGTTATCACCAAAGTCAACCATCATCGAATAAAAGGAACACTTCACTTTTCCAAGAGCTTGGGTGTAAAACAGATTATGCTTAACCGTTTCAACATAGGAGGAGAAGGCATATCCGAGTATTCTAACATAGGCTTATCTGTGGATGAACTAAGGAAAACTTTCAGAATTGCTGATAGGGTAGGTAAAGAAGAAGGACTTACCCTTACTTCCAATGTATGCACCCCTTTTTGTATCCTCAATCCCAAGGACTATCCGCATATAATGATGTCATCCTGTGCTGCGAATGTGATTAACATGCCACTGACACTGGATATCGAAGGTAACCTCCGTTTATGTAACCACTCACCGGTGGTTGTAGGTAATATTTATAAAGATAAGCTGGATGATTTGTTCAATTCGGATTATGCGAGGGAATGGAAAGAGATAATCCCTGATGAATGTTCTGGATGTGTGGACTATCCTAAATGCCTTGGTGGCTGTAGGGCGGCCTCGGAGCAGTTGGGATATAGTCTATCTATGGCTGATCCAATCATCAAGCATTATAAATCTTATTAGATATTAGATGGATTTTTTATGAGGTTTTATTTAGAGCTTCTTTAACGGTGTCTACGATGGCTTTGAAGCCTGTTTCATCTTCAATTGCCATATTAGAGAGGACTTTACGATTGAGTTTGATATTAGCGAGGTCTAATCCATGTATGAACTTACTATAGCTCAAATCATACGGTCTAACTGCTGCATTGATTCTTGCTATCCATAGTCTTCGGAACTCTCGCTTGCGGTTTCTTCTATCTCTGTAAGCGTTATTACCGGACCTCATAAAGAGGTTTTTCGCCAGCCTGTAATTGCTTTTCTTTCGTCCTCTTGAACCTTTTACAGCTTTGAATATTTTCTTTTTGGTTTGTCTCCTGACATCACCTTTTACTGCTCTTGCCATTTATTATTTACCTCCATATGGTATCATAACTTTTATTCTCTTAGCATCGCCTTTGGTTGCGATTTGGCCTTTTCTGAAATCTCTTTTAGCTTGTTTACTTTTGTGATATTTAAGGTGGTTTTTGAAAGCCTTAAACCTCTTTATCTTGCCGTTTTTGGTTATCTTAAACCTTTTAGCTATTGCTCTTTTTGTTTTCATTTTAGGCATAAACTTTGCTCCTTTATTGGTTTAATTATTACTCTATTCTATCTATTATAAAAGGTATTCAACATAAAGCTATATGTATCTTATGTCTTTCTATGTCTTTCTATGTCTTTCTATCATTCAGTTTATAAAACTAATCATTTTCCATGGTTAGTTCAACCCTTTTCTCGTCTATCTCTTCTTTAATTTTCCTAATAAAGTCATCCACCGGTATCTGACCAATCTCTGCTTTATCTCTCACTCTAACATTGACTGTACCAGCGGATTCTTCCTTCTCTCCCAGAACAAGCATATAAGGTATCTTATTAAGCTGGGATTCCCTTATTTTATACTTAAGTGTTTCGTTCTTATAGTTCTTCTCAACCCGTATTCCAGCTTCTTTTAACCGGGTATATACCTTATCTGTATACCCTCTGAAGTTGTCTGATACAGGTATAAGTTCTACTTGTATGGGGGATATCCATGTAGGGAACTTACCTTCGTAATGCTCAATCAGTATACCAATGAATCGTTCTAGGCTACCGAGTATCGCCCGGTGAACCATAACTGGTCTATGCTTATGTCCATCACTCCCCTCATAATGTATATCAAACCTTTCTGGCATGGAGAAGTCGACCTGTATCGTCCCGCATTGCCAATTCCTCTCCAGACAATCCTTTATGTTAAACTCTATCTTTGGTCCATAGAAAGCACCTTCACCATCCTTAATCTTAGGTTCTATACCTTTATCCTTAAGTGATTGAATAAGAGCATCGGTAGCTAACTCCCAGACTTCATCGCTACCCATGGCATTATCCGGTTTGGTTGCCACATAGATGCTAAAATCTTCAAAACCGAAAGCCTTATACACATCCAATGTAAAGTCTATCAACTTCGATATCTCTTCTGGGAGTTGTTCCTGTGTACAGTATACATGGGCATCATCCTGTGTGAAGGAGCGAACCCTGAACAAACCATGTAGCACACCGCTGAGCTCGTGTCTGTGAACCAGCCCCAATTCAGCGAACTTAATCGGTAATTCCCTGTAAGAGTGTAGATTAGACTTGAATATAAGCAATGAACCGGGACAATTCATCGGTTTAACTGCGAATGTCTGTTCGTCTATGTCAGTGAAGTACATATTATCCTTAAAATGGTCCCAGTGTCCACTTGTATGCCATAAGCTCTCATTGAGGATTAGCGGTGTCCGTATCTGCTGATAGCCCCGCTTATAGCATTCTTCGGTTATGTAGTCCGCCAACTTATCGAAAATCACCGTACCTTTCGGATGCCAGAATGGGAAGCCTGGTCCTTCTTCCTGAAATGAGAATAGGTCGAGTTCCTTGCCGATTTTCCTGTGGTCTCGTTTCTCTGCTTCTTTCAATCGATTAAGATAAGCATTAAGGTCTTTCTTGGATAACCAGGCTGTTCCATATATCCTCTGAAGGTTGTCTCTGCTGGAATCTCCCCTCCAATATGAACCAGACACTTTCATCAGCTTGAATGCGTTATCTTTAAGGTAAGAGGTCCTTTGTATATGCGGTCCTCTACACAGGTCAGTGAAGTCGTCTTGTGTATATATTGAAACAGTTTTCACGCCTTCATTTTTAACCAGGTCTTGGATAAGCTCTACTTTATATTTATCATCACGTTTTTTAAAATACTCTATCGCTTCATCAGCAGTCATTATGGTCTTAATTATCTCGATATCTTCATTGATTATCTTTTTCATCTCTCCTTCGATTTTTTCCAGGTCTTCCTCTTTGAAAGGCTCTTTAGCATCGAAGTCGTAGTAGAAGCCATCTTTTATTACCGGACCGATAGCATACTTGGTACCGGGGAAAAGCCTTTGTACTGCTTGAGCCATGATATGAGCAGCGGTGTGTCTTAGGACTTCCAGGGCTTCCTCGTCTCTGTTGGTGAGTAGTCTAAGCTGTGTATCCTTGTTAAGTTCGGTTCTAAGGTCGAAGACATGGGTATCTTCACCATCTAAAACCGCACCATAAGTAGCTTTAGCAAGATTAGGACTTATATCGCTGGCTACATCGAGCACTGTTGTCCCTTCTTGATATTGTCTTTTGGACTTATCCGGTAATGTAACTGTAATCATCTGAATCCTCTGTCTTAGTTAACTATTTCGTTCTTTGTGCGAAAGAGTTATTCAATCCTTTATTGAATAGGAGTAACTTAAATAGCAATACCCCGCCTATAATTACTAATACCAGGGCTAATGCAAGGAATAGGACTGAACCCCAATTGGATAATGCACTTGGTATCATAAAAACAGCTAAGAGCACGCTTGCTCCTACAATAAGTAGGTTTAATATCGTCATGAGTATCTTAGCCCAGACCTTTGTCTTCATCACCTCAAGGGATAATACTACTCCTAATAAAATCAGTAATATAGCAGGTATTCCTATTATGATACTGATGATACCCTGATTAGGAAATACTATAATAAATGATATAATCGCACATATTGCCGCTATACCAAGTAATAATGCCCATCTGTTCCTGGTCTTCCTTATATCCCTCAGGAAAAGCTGGTCTTTTTCTTTGTGCTTCTTTTCATGAAAATCATGCAGGAAGTTTTCCCAGATTATCAATACAGGACTGGCTATGAATATGGATGAATAAGTTCCCACTACGATTCCAATAGTTATGGAGAATGCCAGTTCAAATATGGCTGGACCACCGAATACGAGTAATGAACCTACTGCAAGCAATGTTGTTACCGATGTTATGATTGTTCTACCGATTACCTCGTTTATACTCTTATTGATTACGAACATGTACTCTTCTTTCTTTATGTTTTCCGAGTTTTCCCTAATTCTATCAAATACCACGATGGTGTCATTTAATGAATAACCGATAATGGTCAATACCGCTGTTACTGTTTGGATACCTACTTCAAATCCTGTTATTGCCAGTATAGATAATATAATAAGTGAGTCGTGTACAACAGCTAGTACCGCAGCAACTCCGAACTTAAACTGGAATCTTAAAGCAAGATAACCCAGTATAAGCAAGATGATTAGACCGGCAACCGCCCATGCTATATTCTGTATATCCTGTCCCACGGTGGGTTCAAAGCTGTCTACTTGTACAGCAGTTACTACTTGGCTTATCTCGTAGTTATTTTTTACTCCCAGGTCTGTCTGGTTCAACATACTTACGAAATCATCAAGTAAATAGTTTTCTGGCAGTTCTGCTGGTTTGAAGATATATTTATTATCTTCTATTTCCCGAAGATTTAATATAAGCCCTTCCACTTTTTCTGCTGTATCATTCACGATTGTTTCTATATCATCTGCAGGTTCTTCTTCTTCACCTATATACCTTATGATTACTCCTTCTCCATATCTCTCTCTAAGTGTAGGTAATACTTGTTGGTTTATGATTTCGGTGATATCTATTTCTCTTAATAGTTCCATACCTTCTGTAGGTTCTTCGGTTTCTTCTTCATCTTCAGCGGTTTCTTCTTCGGTTTCTTCCATGTTTTCTGTTGTAGTTCCGTCTTCTTGGTCTTCAATTTCTTCGACTACTTCCCCTTCTTCAATATCTTCAACTTCATCGACTCTTTCCTCTAATAATTCCTCTTCAACCATTTGTTCTTCTTGCTGGTCAATATCTTGTTTTTCCTTAATAGCCGATGCTTTATATGTTATTTCAAACATATTTTCTTCGGTTGTTATTTCTGCTACTTCAATATCGGGTAGTTCAGCAACGAGAAGGCTTTTAATATCACTCTTTTTGATATTCTCTTCGCTTTCTATCTGGATTGTAGCCCGGATACCACCCTGGAAGTCTAATCCGAGGTTAAATCCGCCGTTGATTATATAGAATATAATACCCAGTGTAATAATAATAGCAGAGCCTATAAAAGTGTATTTACGATATTTTAGAAAATCAATATTAGTCTTAATTTTCACTTCTCTAACCTCATCTTTCGATTTTTTCTATATATATGAGTTAAAATTACTCTTATTATAACCATAGCTTTTTACCCTTGGTTATAGTTATCAATAGGTCAATAAGCAGTTTACTGATTACCAGTGAAGTAAACATACTGCTGGCTATACCTATTGCCAGGGTAATTCCAAAGCCTTTCAATACTCCGGTTCCTACCTGAGAAAGGACGATAGCTGCTAAGATAGTGGTAAGGTTCGCATCAAAAATCGTCCAGAACGCTTTCCCATATCCTTCATCTACCGCAACTGGTATCGGTTTATTATTCCTTACCTCTTCCTTTATCCTTTCAAATATTAGTACATTCGCATCCACAGCCATACCGATAGTCAATAGAATACCGGCTATACCTGGTAGTGTCAATGTAAAGTGGAAAACAGATAATATCGATATGAGTAGGAAAAGATTTAATATCAATGCTATATCAGCAAATAATCCGCCAAATCTGTACCAGATAAGCATGAATAGCATAACCAGACTTAATCCTATTATCGTAGCGATGATACCACTCTTTATGTTCTCAGCACCTAGCTTAGGTCCTATTACATTTTCACTCACTATTTTCAACTTGGATTGAATGCTACCAGCTTTTAGAATGGATACTAAATCTTGAGCCGAAGCTAAAGTAAAGTTACCACTGATTTGACCTCTACCCACTATCTTGTCCTGTATCCGAGGTGCGCTTTGAATGAAACCATCCAGTATTATGGCAAGCCTTTCTCCCTTGTTTTCTCCGGTAACCTTAGCAAAAATGTCTGTCCCTTCTGAGTCAAGTTCGAAGCTGATGTAAGGTTCATTGAATCCCTGCTGACCGCCGCTCATCTGGACTCTTGGATTAACTATATGTTTACCATACATCTCCACTTTGTTTTTAAGGAACATCCATCCTTCTACGACTCTCTGTCCTCTTTTATCAAGATGTCCTTGCATGTATGCATAGCTGTCATCTTCTGGATTTCCAGTTTCTGAGATTATCCTTACCCGGTCTGCTTCCTCCAGGTAGTCAAGGTTTGCATCGGGGTTAAGGTCATTCAATCTTTCGTATAGAACTCTAGCATTAGGATATGTATCATAATCGATTAAACCTTTCCGGTTTGGTCTATACCTAAGAGTCTGCATAGCATCGTTATCAACGATACGGAATTCCAATTTACCTGCCTGAGTTACCATTTTCCTGGCTGAAGCGGGGTCATCAGCACCTGGTAGTTGGATAAGTGGTCTATCGCCTAATGTTTTACCTATCTCTGGCTCAGATACGCCGAATTGGTTTATTCTTCTTTTTAGGATATCGAGGGCGTCTCTTTTGGTTTGTTCTTCTCTAAAAGCGATTTCCTGTTCGATATCCTCCTCTGCTTGTTGTTGTAAGACTTTGATTTGCTTCTCTATTGCCTGATCTATCTTGTTTTGCCATTCCTCATTTTCTAGCTTTTGCTTGGCGAGTTGGGTTTTCCTTTTGTCTAATTCGTTCTGGAACTCGGTGGACTCGGGGTCGGTTATCTGACCTTCATTGAGGATTTCCTGCTGTATATCGTTTATCTCATCATCAGTTAGGTCTTCTTTGATGTCTTGTATGTATTCATCTTTGAGATTGGTTACAAATTCTTTCATTTCTTCACTTTCTCTGATTCTTTCCGGTTCGAGTCTATGGTTATATTGCTGATAAACATCGCTAATCAGCACTTCTTTGTCTACATCCAGGGTAAAGCTTATACCACCAGCTAGGTCAAGACCGAGGGTGACTGTCTGCTTCTTTAGTTCCTTTAGGCTTTCAATCCGGAACAGCTCTTCTCTTAATAATTTAGCTTGTTCCATTGCTTCAAAAAACTGTTCGGTTATTTCATCATAATCTTCTTTTTTTATCTCTGATTTAACTAGGATTTCATTTTTGAATGTATTTTTATCTATGTTGAATTTGAAAGTATCCACATTTAATGGAACTTCGTATTTATTTGTTATCCTAATATCGAGTTTAGCAGGTACTCTGGTCTCATCTTCAGGGATTTTTATTTGAGGATATCTGAATAAAGAATCATTATCGTTTAATAGTCTCCTCATTTCGTTAACACTTTTACGGATTTCCGTGGTGTACTCTTTTATACTTCTCAATCGGGCGCTATCTACTTTTACTTCTTCATCAGATGTTACCGGGATATTGACCAGGTCTCTCGTTCCTTCATCCAGCTCAAAATACCATCTATAAGAAGGATAAATCCAGTATGAAGCTAAACCCAATACAATAATTATCACTATAAATCTGTAAATCTTACTCTTCCATCCTAAAATACCGTATAGGATTATTAAAGCTAGAAGAATCACCGCACCAATGACTAGTGGTAGTATTCCAGAATCCATTAGCTAGCCTCCAAAATATGCTTAGAAATTTTTATTTATTATATCAATTTATTTTTCGATAAAGGATTATTAGATAAAATCCTAATCCTTATCGATTAAACTTATATTTATATTCATATTACTCAAGCGGTTTCAATACTATTAGTTTGATAATATAGCAAAACCTATGAGTTTGATATTATACTATAAATATATGTTATTGCGCGGACACCCCACAGTTAAATCTTTTAGGTGGGTTTTTATCGATAGTATCCTACGCCCCTGATTTTTATATCAGGTGTTATTTTGATAAATTATAATATACTTTGATAATAAAGCCAAAAATATATCAATAATGGATTAACAATTTTGATTTTAATAATAGTATATTATTCTATTGTTGTTTCATCTATAGATAATGCAAAGTAAGATAATATGAGAAAGATTTCCGGTCAAATTTAATTTTGGATACTTTTTAGAAATTTCATTTTATATCAGATTATTTATTATCCATAATTTCTTTGTGGGAAGGATGGTTAATCTTTTTTATGAAATCTATTATGGATTTCACTAAGTCTTCAGTTTCGAATGGCTTTTTAATATATTTCATTCTTTCATCGGTTGGTGGTTTAATATCATTTCTGCCGTCTATATGCTTAAGTATTTTTTCTTTATCTTTGTTGGAGTATATTATCAATCGATTATCGATATTATATATCTTTTTTAATATATTCCCCAATATCTCTTCTGGAGTATCATCAAGGATATCATAATTAATGATGATGTAATCCATTTTTTCATTCTCCAGGATTTCGATTAACATATCCCTATTTAAGGCTTTGAGAACTTCAGCACCTAATTCCTCTAAAACCGATGTATATTTGAATATGGATACCACATCATTATCAACCAGGAAAACCCTATTATTAAAAAGCAGACTTTTCTTGGTAATATCATTATTCTTGAACATATATGACACCTTTCTATTCTCATTTAAAGAAATATCATCATAATTTATTACCTTTGTTTCATTTAAGGAAACTTTATCCTTATTAACCATTTCTGCGTTAAACTTATTGGGTAAAAGCAAAGTGAAAGTACTTCCTTTCCCTTCTTCACTGTGCATAAAAAGTTTTCCACCCATTAATTCTGCAAGATTCCTGCTTATAGCTAATCCTAATCCGCTTCCTTTATACTTCCTTCCGATTGAACTATCTATCTGATAGAAGGATTCGAATATCTGATCCTGTTTTTCTTTAGGTATGGAGATACCGGTATCTATAACCGATATCTTAACCAGTAAAGCATTATCTTCAGTATTTTTGCTAACCTTTAAGGTGACTGAACCTTTCTGTGTAAACTTAAAAGCATTGGATATCAGATTCTTTAGTATCTGAGATACCTTACTCTTATCAGTTGTGATATGAGTTTTGTAATCATAAACCACAATGAAATCTACATTCTTGTTCATGGATAGGTGTTCAAACATATCTTTCATATCTTTAACCAATTCATGCAGGTCAAACTCTGATATATTAAGCCTGGTTTTACCTGATTCTATCTTGGATACATCCAGTATATCGTTTATTAGTTCTAGCAGGTCATGACCGGATTGGTTTATAACCTTAACTATCTTCAATTCCTCATCTGATAGAGATTCGTTATTATCCTCCATAAGCTTTGATAATGCGATAATCGAGTTTAGTGGTGTCCTAAGCTCATGAGACATATTGGATAGGAATTTTGATTTATACTCATTGCTTTGCTGGAGCTTATTTTTAAGTTCTTCCAGTTCCTTATATGCTTTTTCCCTTTCTTCGTTAATCTTTTCTAGTTTATCATTCATTTCCTGTAAGGTATCATTTTCTTCATATGCTTTTTTCCTTTCCAGATTAATTATCTGTAACTCTTTGTTAAGCTGTTCCAGTTCTTTGTTCATCTTTTCCAGTTCTTCATTTCTTTCTGCTAATTCTTTATTAGCTATTTCTTTTTCCTGGTTACTCTTTTCTAATTTTTGATATGCGATCATTCTTTCGTTGTCGCTTTTAACTAGTTGTTTATTGATTTTCCTTAGTTTAACATATGCTTTTTTTCTTTTCTCATTGGTTTTTTTAAGCTCCTCGGTCATTTTTTTGATTTTGGTAATATCTATAGCTATCGCCATCCCGCTGACTACATCGTTTTTATCATCTCTTATTGGGAGTGTAGATACATTGTATATCCTATTTTCGTATTCAATTTCAAATTCGCTGACAATACCCTTAAGAGCCTTATTATAGAAATATGCTATCTTACGGCTTAAGCTATCCGTATACACTTCCCAGACTGTTTTACCTACGATATAATCTTCGGTTAGGTTAACATCAGATAAGCCCTGACCTTTCGCTAGCATGTATCTCAATTCGCTATCGAATAGCAATACCGCTCCATTAGGAAAGTTCTTTACTACAGTATCGCTTGCTTCCAGTTTATTCTTAAGTAGCATTAATTCATGATATGCTTTTTCCAGTTGATTGTTTGTATCTTCCAATTCCTTATTGGTTGCGGATAGTTCTTCATTGGATGCGGTGAGTTCTTCGTTTATCGCCTCGAATTGCTCATTTCTTCGGTTTAGTTCTTCATTCTTTATTCGGATTGCTTCTTCCATTTCTATTCTCTCGGTAATATCTGTTGACATCCCGCATATTGCATAGATTTCACCATCTTTATTTTTAAGTGGGAATTTAACCGACAGATATTTTCTATTTTTATTATCCTGTATTACATCTTCCTCGAAGGTAATAGCTCTTTTCTGGTTTAGAACCAATTTATCATTTTCCATAAACTTCTGGGCGATTTCCTCCATGAAGAAATCATTATCCGTTTTTCCATTTATATCTTCAAAGTTTATTTTGAATAGTTTTTCAAAGGTTTTATTAACCATAGTATATCTACCATTCAAATCTTTCACGAAAATAACAGAAGTGGAATTGTTAAGTATAGCATTAATCTGCTTATTAGCTTCTACTAGTTTAGATTCGAGTTCTTTAGGTTTGGTTATATCTTGAGAGATGACCATTCCATGGATAATCTCACCTTTATTATCCTTAATAGGATGGATATGAACATTATAGTACTTACCCTTATAGGGCATTTCCAAATTGCTGGTAATCCCTCTTAGGGCATCTTTATAATAAGGTTCTAAGTATTTCGCATCCTTTTCTGGTAAAGCCTCCCATAATGTTTTCCCTTCTACATTTTTGATTTGATTTTCAGATAGGTTTTCTCCACGGTATAGAACATACCTCAGGTTTTTATCAAAAAGCACAACAGCTCCATTAGGGAAATTCTTAACCATAGTATAGCTAGCTTCCAGTTGGTCTCTTAATTGCTCGAGTTCATTCTTGGTCTTTTCTAGTTGGTTATTTGTAAGGACCAATTCTTCGTTGGATGCTGTATGTTCTTCATTCATAGCTTCAAACTCTTCATTGCTTCTGGTGAGTTCTTCGTTTTTTTTGTTTAGCTCCTTATTCAATTCTTTCGCTTTTTCTTCAGCTAGTTTAACCGAGGTGACATTTTCATGAGCCACTACCACCTTCAATTTATCACCAGAGCCGAACTTACTAAGTCTAACTATAAACCATCTTTTTTCGGTTGGACTATGGCATGGATATTCGAGGAAGTAGGAATCAATCCTGTCATTAATAATGTCCCTTATTGCTTTGGCGATAGATGGGGCTTCCATCGCATGTTCCCCTTCTGTTCTTTCGCATACATTTATATAGTTGGTACCTAAAGTATTGCTTTTGAGGTCATTATTTTCTCCGAATTGCTTCCAAGTATTATTAACAGCGATTATAGTCCCTGTTTTATCCAGAATAGCAATATGGGCAGATAAAGCATTTTGGGTGGACTGGAGAAATTCCTCTGATTCTTTACTCTTAGTTTCCAGTTCCTGGTATGCATGGGATAATTCATCTCTGACTTTGTTAATAGATTTTATGTTTTCTTCTGATTTCTCTAAGAGTGATTTTATCTGTTTGTTTTGTGATAATATATATAGATAAGATGAAATCACATTAGCCGATTCTTTAAGTAAATTCATCTCATTAGTGGTGAGTTTCTTTAAAAATCCTAATTCCATAACACCAATCAGATTATCTTTATATATAAGAGGATGATATACGATGCAGAATGGTTTTCTTAATTGGTTGAGAGAATCAGAGTCCTCCTCTTTATTCATCTGTATTCTTATGGGTTGTTTATCGATTATGGCTTGTCCCATTAGTGTTTCACCCGGGCTTATCTCCTTCATTAGGTTAGCAGAATCGCTATAAGCATAAGATGAATACAACCTTAAAAGACTATCCTCTTTATGATAAAGGTATATTGAACCCTTTATTGCTTTTATATATTGTGCTAAAACTGAAATAGACTTTTGGGAAATATCATCTAATGTAGTAAAATTGGATAAATCCCTGTTAATTAAATTGATGCCATCTTTTAACCATCTTTGCTCGGAGAGCTTTTGTATCAGTGTATTAAATCCCAAAGCTAAGTCGTTTATCTCATTATGACCGGTGGTTTTGATTTTGGTTAACTCACCGGTGGTGGTTATGCTGGTTATTGTATTGTTAAAAAAAGACAGCGAATGGTTAATGCTTTTTGATGATAAATAGGATAACAGGAAAAAGACCAGGAAGTTTAATCCTAATCCAATCAATACAGCAGTTTGATACATGTTAAGTTTATCCTGGGAAGTCTTTAGAAAGATTTGGGCTTTATCTGTGGAGTGTTTGGTCAATTCATTTATTCCCAACTTAATATTATCCAGGTGGGGTAGGCTTCGGTTATTATATAGACTTATAGCTTTTTCTAAATTTTTATTTTTAGCATGAACGATTATTTCATTCCTGATTTCTTTCCAATCCTGGAAGGAGAGTCGAGTTTGGTTTTCAATGGTTTGTATCTTAGGATTATCAATCTTTTCATTTACTTCATTTAGTTTGATTAAAAAGTCATGTGAATGTTCTCTAATTGTATCCTGAATAGTATTAATAGCATATTCATCCTGTATCAATAATGATTTTGCAAGTTGGTTTTCTATTTCCAAGAAGTTTACCTTTGCTTGTATTATAGAGGTGGACATTTGATAAGATTCATAGTACATTTTTTCCGTGGTCCGTTCTAGGTCAGTCATAGCTAATAACACATATATAGCGTATGAAATGAAGAATAGAAGCATAATACTAAAGGCAAGGATTGACCTTGCTTTAATAGATAAGTTGTTAAAAAAACGCATATATCTAATCCTCATTAAAAAGATTTACTCCCTCTCAAAAAAGACATTTTGTGAGAGGGAGATATAATAAAGATAAGTTTGGTTTAATTAGAATGAAGATAGTTTAATTAGTAAATAATAACCACGCAAATTATGTACCAACTTTACTATTATTATAGGTTTTATTAAAAAATATCATAATATATGCACTAAGTCCTTGTATTTCTTTCTTATAAATAATTTTTAAATCTCTTAATACCAACTAATAGTTAGTGTTTAATTTTAATTTATATCATATTAAACCAGTATTAATGAAAATAAGTCAAAATTCGTGAAATTTCACTAATCATTCGTGAAAAAATAGGATGATTTATAAACTTAAAAACAGACTACTATCCAGAATCACCTTTTTCCATAATGGTATTATGATGTTGGTACGATTAATGCTTTGATATTTTGTAATTATTTAAGAGTGCAAAGGAGATAGTAATTAATGACCAGTTCTGAAGAATTAAGATTAATATCACAGCTGAAAATAGATGAAGATACATTGGTAAATATACCGGAATCTATAAAAATTAAAATGCTAGAACGCTTGCTGAAAGATACAGATACTAATGTTTGTCTTCAGTTTCTAACAGCGGAGTTCATCGGTAAAACCTTACTCAGTGTATACAATAAAAAGTCAGCCTTTTGTGTATTTAATAGAATACTTAAAAGCTCCTTAGAAGATATACCCAGCGATGATTGCCGGGATATAGCCTCGAAACGGGTGCATAATATTATAGATAGAATCGGTTCAGACAAATGTCCTTTTAGTGGAGTGTGTCCTAAAGTTTGCCATCATAGATTTAAATTAGACGAAGACTTTTTGAAAAAAATCACTCCCGGTATGAAAATCAGTCTATACAATAAATTGGTTAAAAACTTTATAGATGAAAATAATCCGTGTTTCCTTTCTTATATAATGTTAAACCTTTTAGAATACTTAAATGATCATGTCCTCCG
>CAYUUC010000028.1:0-21903 GCA_964447635.1 uncultured Spirochaetia bacterium | reverse complement strand
AGATTATGTATTCCTTAATTGGACAGGAACAGATGCGGGTGATGTAGTGGATAATCTTGACGGCACCTACACAATTACTATGGATTCCGATAAAACAATCCAAGCTAACTTCATTTTGATAACATACACACTTACTGTAAGCAATGACGGTAACGGAAGCGTTACATTAGATCCTACCGGCGGCACTTATGATCCCGGTACCGATGTAACTCTTACCCCTTCACCAAACACAGATTATGTATTCCTTAATTGGACAGGAACAGATGCGGGTGATGTAGTGGATAATATGGACGGCACCTACACAATCACTATGGATTCCGATAAAACAATCCAAGCAAACTTTACATATGTTGCGACATGGACAGACATCGGAAATCATTCCGACGTTAGTCCCAGTAATATTTATGCCGCAGATGCGACACATATATTTGCCGCTGGTACAAATGGTTATGTGGGTATCTATAACGGTACATCATGGACATCTTATCAACCAACAACTACAAGTTTTGAAGGTATTCACGGTTCAAGTGCAAATAATGTCTGGGCTGTCGGTTATAATGGTACGGCAGCACATTGGGACGGATCCTCTTGGACATCAATACCAATACCTTCCGGAAAACATATGTATGATGTATATGTTATTGATGAAAATCATGTTTGGGCCGTCGGCGGACAGGACAATTATATGAGAATTGAATTCTATAACGGTTCCTCATGGACTACTCAATTTAATCAATATGGTGGAAACAATAATCCATTCTTCATTGAAGTTTTTGCTTTAGATGCTAATAATGTATGGGTAGGCGGTAACTGGGGACATCTTTATAAATACGATGGTTCTACTTGGACATACCAATCAGCAGGAATACCGTCTTCAGCTCATGTTACCGGTATATGGGGAACAAGTGCTTCCGAAATATATTTAACTACTACGGACGGAAAAATATATGTTTGGGACGGTACAACATTAAGCGAAGAAACTCTTCCTACTTACGTTTGGCTGACAGATATCTGGGGTTCAGATGCAAACGACATTTGGGCTGTCGGTAACAGCGGGACCATTCTACATTACAATGGTATATCATGGATACAAGAAAATTCACCGGATTCAAATAACCTTCGCGGTGTCTATGGTATTGATGCTGCTAATGTCTGGGCTGGCGGAT
Organism: uncultured Spirochaetia bacterium; assembly: GCA_964447635.1. Classification (GTDB taxonomy): domain Bacteria; phylum Spirochaetota; class UBA6919; order CAYUUC01; family CAYUUC01; genus CAYUUC01. The sequence goes on along the minus strand of CAYUUC010000028.1, from coordinate 20,737 downwards.
ATTCATCATTTATTGGAAGACAATAGAAATGTTAATAGATATATTTAAAGTATTATTTATTTAAATATATGAATTGATAAATATAACGGCAGGTTTAACCGCCTGCCGTTTTTTAATATTAAATTCGGCTTAAGTTCTTGATTAGTGTTACTGGAGATGGTATCAGGAAACTTTTCGTCAGGAATTCCGTTAAGGATGGGGAAACCGGTGTATATTATCAAAGGATAATTTTAGCATGGATAAGTTAATCTAATTTTTATTCAGATATTTTTCCCTGATAAAATCTATGGTCTTCTTAAGTCCTTCTTTAACCGGGAACTTAGGTTTCCAATTCAGAAGGTGTTTTGCTTTTGTTATATCAGGTTTGCGACGCTTGGGGTCGTCTTCAGGCAATTCCCTATAAACGATTTTGGAACAAGACTCGGAAAGTTTGATGATAAGCTTAGCCAGGTCTAATATCATGTATTCATCTGGATTTCCAACATTTATCACTTCCCCGCTGAGATTATCTATTACTGACATCCGATAGATAGCTTCTACGGTATCATCTATATAAGAAAGACTTCTGGTTTGCTTTCCATCACCATAGACGGTAACATCGTGGTTGTTAATCGCCTGCCAAATCATATTGGGGACGACTCTGCCGTCATTAATCAACATCCTTTCCCCGAATGTATTGAATATCCTTGCTATACGAGTATCAATGCTATGTTCCTTATGATAAGCCATTATCATAGCTTCTGAGAACCGTTTCCCTTCATCATAAACCGACCGGGGACCAATAGGATTCACATTTCCCCAGTAGGTCTCAGGTTGAGGATGGACTAATGCATCTCCGTAAACTTCTGATGTGGAAGCGAAGACATATCTTGACCTTTTGACTTTCGCTAACCCGAGTGTATAGTAAGTTCCCAGCGAACCGACCTTAAGAGTTTGTATAGGGAATTTAATATAATCAACCGGGCTGGCTGGACATGCAAAGTGGAGAACGACATCGATGTCTTCAGCAAAATACAAATTTGTGGTTACATTATGTTCCAAGAATTTGAAATGCTTATTCCCCATTAGATGTGCGATATTGTCCATCGAACCGGTAAGGAAGTTGTCCAGAGCTATGACAATGTGTCCCTCTTTCAAAAACTTATCGCATAGATGACTTCCCAGAAAGCCTGCTGCTCCGGTTATCAATACTGTTTTTATATCAACCATTAACTTTATACCCTCTATACTCTATATCCAAAAGAAAACCCAAAACCTAATCAATAGTCATCCGTTACGCTTTCCTTACCAACAGGATAATATTCAAATCCTCTTTTCTCCATATCTTCAGTTTGATAGATGTTTCTACCATCCATAATGATAGGAAGCTTCATCAAACTCTTAACCTTATCCAAATCAGCTTTCCTGAACTCTTCCCATTCTGTAAGGATAAGCAGGACATTAGCATCTTTTACCGCATCATACTTATCCTTAACATAGCTTATGTTTTCAATATCGCCGATAACTTTCATGAAGTTATCTTCAGCTTGTGGGTCATATAGGGAAAGGTTAGCATCATCATTGATGAGACGCTGGATAATACCGATAGATGGAGCTTCTCTTACATCATCGGTGTTAGGCTTGAATGATAACCCCCATACTGCTATCTTCTTATCCTTATTAATCCAGAGGACTTCTTCGATCTTGTCTACGAAGCGTTCTCGTGCTCTACTGTTAACCTTCTCAACCTCTTTTAATATGCCGAAGTCCACCCCGAAGTCATTGGCTATCCTTATGAAAGCCTTTACATCCTTAGGGAAGCATGACCCGCCATAGCCTATCCCGGCATTGAGGAAGTGATGACCGATACGCTTATCCAAACCGATACCCTTAGCAACCATCTCAACATCAGCACCAACCTTCTCACAGAGTTCGGCAACCATATTCATATAAGAGATTTTCATCGCCAGCATCGAGTTAGCTGTATGCTTGATGAACTCAGCGGTTGGTGTTGTGGTTATGAGTAAAGGATAGCCCTTATCGGTGAATGGTTTGTACATCTGTCTGAATAACTCCTTAGCCCGGTCGCTATCCGTACCAACCACGATACGGTCAGGCTTCATGAAGTCTTCCAGGGCGCATCCCTCCCTTAGAAATTCGGGATTGGAGGCTACATCGAATGGGATGTCTTTCTTAGCATATCTTTTAACGGTACGGTATATCCATTGATGTGTATTAACCGGAACAGTTGACTTTTCTATGATAAGTTTATATGAAGTCATATTCTGTGCTATCTGACGGGCGGTATGTTCAATTTGTGATAGGTCAGCCTTACCCGTATTGCTTTGTGGTGTTCCTACGCATATGAATATGACCTCGCTATAATTGATGGCTTGGTTTACATCATCGACGAATTTAATTCTTCCCTCATCGAGGTTCTTTTTCAAGACTAAATCCAGACCAGGCTCGTATATGGTTGACTTACCCTGCTTCAGCTTTTGGACTTTCTCATGTATCTTTTCCACGCAAATGACATCGTTTCCAAGTTCAGCAAAACATACAGAGGTAACCAAGCCGACATATCCTGCTCCTATTACCGTTATTTTCATGTTTATCCTCCGCTTTATTATTACACATATAATATCTATGTTAAGTTATAGAAATTTCCAAATAAATCAATAAATTAAGAATGATATGGAAAAAACCATATAAATTTTATTAATAATCAAAAAAGAACAATATCCAGAAGAATTTGGTTATTTTTGGATTTGTGTGTTTCTTTTATTTAGATATCAAAAATCAGGAGTTTTTGGGAATATGAAAATAAGAAATTTGATTCTAGTTTTTATCATTATCCTTATCGCATTCATTACTTTTATGTGTACACATACAACTATCGGAGAGGATACCGCAGAAGACGCTACCTGGTCACGAAAAATCACCACCGATTTTGTTGAGTTTAATCATCCTATACCAAATGGCATGATAACCAATAAAGAAATGAAAGAAGCGATGATTAGAGCAAAAATCAAGAACCTGGAAGAAACAAATAACATCTTCTGGGGAGATTTACCCGGTAAAGAAGATGAATTAAAGCTGGTCTTTACCCAGATTGAAAACTTCATCAGCAACAACTTTTCCGGCTTTCGAGGATTAAGCGTCGATTGGGACGAGTATACAGAAGAAAGCTACGAGAAGCTGGAATCTGTTGATAATTACGGCGACTTCGCAGATATAATGACCAAAATGGGATACATACTACAGGAAGGACATACCCAAATCGTACCCAGCAGAATGCTAGGCTTTAAGAAAACCAAGAATTTCATGCTGGATAAAGCTCCGGTGATGGTTACCGTCCCCTTCTCCAGGATTGGTGCTTGCTACACGGTAACGGAAGATGAAAAGCTGGTTGTATCAAAACTTTTCGGCAACTATCAAAGTTCTTATAATCTTAAAAAAGGTGATGAGATAGTCGGCTTTAATGGTGTACCATGGCAAGAATGGATAGACTATCTATTAGAAAGCGAAGTTCCGGTCTATTCATCACCGGGGGCGAATCAAGAGACCATACGATACAACCTGCTCAAATCGGGTATGGCTAATGTCAATCTCTTCGAGAAAATCAACATTCTACGGCAGGATACAGGAGAGGTAGAGACTATGGACATCGTCTATATCAAACCATCAGAAAACCTCGCATACTGCACTGACCTTACCCAGGCGGAAGGTTTACCTGATTGGCGAAACAACATCTTCACCCATGGAAAACTGAAAGACACCAACATCGGTTATATGTATCTTAGGGAATGCCCCGCCGGCTTTGAGGAGTACTATGACCTTAATCTGTGGAACCCGTATAACACATCCTTCGCAGATGAGTTTGAAACTGCAGTACTTTCCTACATGGATACCGACGGATTAATCATAGACCTACGAACAAATGACGGAGGCAGACCCGAACCTATGTATAAAGGGCTTTCTCTACTTATAGACAGCAAAGAGGATGTCATCCCGTTTGGAGCATATCGGCGTGATACATCAGACCCTAATAGGAAGGCATTGGAAGAGGTCAAGGAGTATCCATGGTTTCCGCTAAAGGCTGATGAGGATAACCTCCATTATGATAAACCCATCATAGTCCTTACCGGACCGGACTGCATCTCAGCATGCGATATGCTTATAGCCTTGATGTCACGCTATGATGAGTTTACGATAATCGGCAAACAACCCAATGGTTCAGCAACTCAAGTTGCTGGGGAGATATCGTGGAATATCGGTCAGAGCTACTCCTCAGACTTCATCGCTACTTATCTGACTAATATGACCTTCTTCTTCCCCGATGAACCGGATAACTACCTGATGAGACGGACGGACTTCCTGGATGAAGAAGTATGGTTCACCAAGGATGACCTTGCTAACGATGTGGATACGGTTAGAGAGTATGCTCTTAAACTAATCAAAGAACATAATGGAGAGTAGTAGACAGGCTATTCCATCTCAGCGTCTTCCAGGTCGAGTATGACTCCCCTCACCACCTTTTTTAATAGGGTTATCTTCAAGTGAGGACCGAAGAGCCCCCTAATCTGGCTAAAATCATACACTTTATAGAAATAAGTCTTGTTCTTAACACCGAAGGAAATAGTAGTGTTAAACCGGGCATTTAGTCTGCCTTTTTCGTCTATCCAGAAGCTGGCTACGTTATTACTTATTCTCATATAGACATTGCCTCGGGTGCTTTCTGCTTCTTCTACGCTATCGGTTATAACTACTCTTTTAAACAAGCCGGAATTCTCGATGGATTTGATGATTGATTGATAGAATACTTCCTCGTCTTGCTTTGTGAATTCCATCATACCGAAGATGGTCGAAACCCGGTCTTTCTCACGGGCTTCATTATATGGTTTTATGATTAAGGTTTTATCGAATTTAGTCTCGACTCTTGGACTTACCACAAACATACCGAAACTGCTACAACTAACTAATATCGATGCGCTAATCAAGATAGATATTACTAAAAGGACAGGTTTAATTTTTATTTTTCCCATGATTATTACCATTTATTAATAGATTTGGTTAAAAACTAATATTTAATATAACACTGATAAAAATGTTTTCATCTAAATATAGACTTTCGGTAGGTGAATATTAAAACTTTATTTCATAAAGTGTCGAAGTATCTTCATGAATCTTTCTTTATAAGGAGCGTATCTTGCGGTTATATCAAAATGGAAGGACTTCTTCAAAACGCTCTTCTGGTGTGACAATTCGATAAATCCATGTTCTCCATGATAGCTACCTATTCCGCTATAGCCTACCCCACCGAAAGGCAGATTCGGATTATTGAGATGACTGAGCGTTTCGTTAATGGACATGCTTCCGGAGGAGGTTTCCTCTATCACCTTATCCTTTAGTTTGCCATCATTAGTGAACAGATAGAGGGTCAGCGGTTTGTGCTTCTGGTTAATCTTCGTTATGATATCACCTATATCATCATACTCCAAAACAGGTAGTATAGGACCGAATATCTCTTCAGTCATCAATCTACTATCCCAATCAACATTGTCCACGATGGTTGGAGCGATATACAGGGTATCTTTATCAGAATCGCCACCGACAACAATATCATTATCCAGACCTTGAAGTAGCTTAGTTATACGGTCGAAGTGTTTATCAGCTATGATACGGCAATAGTCCTTAGATTTAGAGGGGTCATCACCGTAAAACTCGATTAAAGTCTCCTTCATCATATCTAAGAATTCACCCTTTATATCCTTATGAACGAGCAGGTAATCCGGAGCGATACAAGTTTGACCTGCATTGTAGAACTTACCCCATAGGATACGCCTAGCAGAGGTTTTCATGTTGATGTTCTTATCTATGATAGTAGGGTTCTTACCGCCTAGCTCTAAAGTCAGCGGGATGAGATGCTTTGATGCCGCTTCCATCACGATTTTCCCTATCTTAGTTCCGCCGGTAAAGAAGATATAGTCGAACCTCTTCTCTAACAACTCTTTAGACTTATCAACACCACCCTCAACCACGGTGATATAAGCTGGGTCGAAGTATTGCTCTATCATTTCCGCCATTATTGATGAAGTAGCAGGAGCTAGCTCGGAAGGCTTTATGATTGAGCAGTTACCCGCCGCCATCGAGTTAATTAGGGGTGCTATGTTAAGGTTGAACGGGTAGTTCCATGGACCCATGATGAACAGTACACCATAAGGTTCATTGTATATGTAGCTCTTAGCCGGGAAGAGCAGTAAAGGGGTCTTGACCTTCTTTGGTTTTGCCCACTTGCGAAGGTGCTTGATGGTGTGGGTGACTTCGTTTATCGTAAAGCCCACTTCACCACTGAATGCTTCAGCTTCCGGTTTATTTAGGTCGTCTTTCAAAGCTTTCATGAGCCTGCCCTCGTACTTCTTGATGGCTTCTTTAAGCCGTCTAAGCTGTTCCAATCGGTAACCGACACCCTTGGTTAATCCTGTGGAGAATAGCTTCTTCTGCCTCTCCAGCATATCATCTATGTTCCTTTGGTCGACATTGTATTCTTTTGACATGGTTTAATTCCTTTTTGTGACTTTTGTTTTAAACTAATAAACAGAACCAACAAAATCAATACAAGGCATTACTTAATCTCAATCCCTGGTTTATCATTGATGCAACCGCATATCTTAGTCTCATAGCCCATATCACCTATTTTTTTAATGATAGCTTCTGCTTCTTCACCCCTTACTATGATAAGCATACCGTTTCCCATATTCCAATAAGTATAAGCGTCATCCATATTTATGTTACCCAGCTCCATCACTTTTTTCATGATATCAGATGGCTGGAAGAGTTTATCCAGTGAAGCCCCCAACCCACTCGATTTAAGCACCCGGTTGAAGTTGTCCTTGATACCGCCTCCTGTGATATGTGCTATGCCTGTTATCGTGTATCCTTCTCTCAACACATCACATATAACTGGAGAGTATATCAATGATGGAATGATTAGGGCTTCCCCCCAACTCCTATCCTTATCATAGTTGTGCTGATGCCAATCCTCACCGAAGCTGTCTTTCATAATCCGTCTTAGCAAAGAGAAGCCATTACTACGGAAACCCCTGCTCCTTAATGAGACCACCTTATCACTATCTCGAATGCCTGAACCGTCAATCGGAACTGTAAGTGATGGATGAAGCATACCTATAGCGGTGGAACACCAGTTGAAGTGCATCTTATCGCCATAACCATTTATACGATTGCCCAGTTCGGCTATCTCGCCACCGGTTACTGCGATTCTCGCCTGGTTTGATGCATCGTGAAGTCCTTTCATTAAGCTATCTACGATGTCATAGTCTAAGAAGTCGACATCGAGTATATTGGATAGGTTGCTAGGCTCGAAACCGCCTGCGATGAGGTCATCAGCGACCATCGCTACCAGGTCGAATCCCAGCGTATGATAGATGCCGGTTCTCTCTGCCAGCTCTATCTTCGTCCCGATACCATCTGATGATATGCCTATTTTTGCCTTTCCGAAACTTATCATGTTGGAGAAAGCCCCTTCCAACCCAATGTAAGGCTCACCTGCTCTTCCTTTACGATTGGTGAAGGTCTTCTTTGCCCAGCTATATGCGACTTTTGAGCATCGATCCCCAAGCTCTATGTCCATCCCGCTTTTCTTTTCATTTTCCATAATGTTTATTATCCTAAAATTAAATCAGTATAAGATAACAAGATATATCCAAAAGAATGATGCGTCAAGGATTAGACTTAAGATGGCGGGTGAGTAGGATATATAGATGAAACTCCTTATAGGTAAACCTATACTAAATGAGTCTATTAAAAATATCATTATAATTAGTTATTTATGGTTTATTTAAATTTTAAACTATAGCTTTACTTTTACTTTTTACTTTGGTATATTTTTTCTTATTTTAAATTTAACATACTATATTAAGGAGTATTTTGAGAGGGAAACCATCCTCACCCATGCGGACATACCTTGAGCAAATACCATCAACGGACAATAAGAAAGTCGCTATTTTGGTGACAGGGGCTTTCCCTTTTGCGTGGGGTCAAAAACAGACTATTGAGAGGATGAAAAACATATGCGAATCGAAAGGGGTGGTCATTTGCGGTTATGGTAGTGTAAGATGGATCAGTTTCCGTAGGAAAAAGCAAATAAAAGAAGCGGTTGATAATATATCTAAATATTTCTCTTCCTAAAATGACCATCGGAAATGGTATATCAATGATTGAATTTGAGATTTTTAATATAATTTATAAAAAATTAATTGCTTTTTGATAATTAATCTACAAAAACTTTTCATCCCCTATCCTACTTAAAAAAATTCCATCTTACTATTTTTACCGCTATGAAAAAACTGGGATTATTCCGCAAAAATTGATGAAACTGAAGAGGAATCCCCCTAAATCCCCTCGTCTTCTGCGAAGACGCAGTTAATGGGGACTTGGATTTCATTCTTATTCCCCCCCCTTCAATATAGTTCTAGGGGGATTCTCCGTTTAAATCTTTCATAACAATGAGGAACAGCCAAAACTGGTTTTGTTAAATAATTCCGGGCACTGATTTCAGGACCAACGGCAGTGCAAACCGAAAGGTTTAGTGTTAACCATCTATGATGGTTTAGTCATTTGGATTTTGCTCAATGACCTTTTTGGTAAGATTCAACTAATAATACTTACAATACCAACAGAAATTTCCCTGTAAGCAATTTTAACTATAAACTTAGAATACTTTTATATTAACAAGGTTAATTTTGAAATAATAAAAAAGCTATTGAAAAAAACTCGAATAATCCTTATTGTTAATTTAACATTAACATTTTTTTAATATTTTTTACGCTAATTTAAATGGATATTAATATTTATAAATTATACGAGGTTTGAAATGTTTAGAAATATTAGCATTTCTAATAAATTAACAATTTATTTTATCCTTATCGTAGGTCTATCCGTCGGAGCAATAGTGGTCTTCATTAATACTTACATATACGCCAATTTCAAGGATGTAATCGATATAAACACCAGAGACAAAGCCTTCGAGAATGCTCAAGTCATGAATAACCTTATCGACAGGTCTAACCAATTCGTAGCCCAAGTCAATAACTACCCGCTAATTGGGGAAACAATCTCCCGGGGGGAAAACCCCACATCAAGGCAATCAGTACAAACCTACGATTACCTAAGGTTCTTGATAGATAGAATGGTTGTAGAAGGCGAACATAAACTTAATTCAGGGTTCAGGTTCTTTAAACCAGACGGCACATTCATCGGCAAGCTGGGAACATTCCATCCAGGTGATTTGAGAGATATTGAAAAAGGCATCTTTAACCTTACCAAACAAACTAGAAAGATACAATCTGAAATCACAGTGGATAGGGATAAGGGCTATGTCGTATCATGGAGTGCTGACCTTATCACACATAATGGCAAAACGGTTGCGGTTGTTATTGGGGGATTCGTCATCATCCCTTCTTCGCTTATGAACTTCTACCCGGAAATTAGCGAAGTTACCCTGGCATCCAAAGATAAGATATACGACACCACTTTTCGGGATCGGGTTTACGAAAGACCCTACTATGAAGAAAGTTACATGAATCAGGACATGATAGAACTAGCCTTTCAGTTTATAGAAGAAAGCAAAATCGGTAATGGATTAAAATTAACCGATAATCAAAAGATAAAACAGAGTTCCAATCCGGAATACTTCGATGAAGTAAAAAAAGACTTGCTACAACTAATGGACCAGGGTGTAATGGTTCAATATGAAGCTTTAGAGGATACCCAACAAAGCACTCGCTTGGTAAAAGAAGGTAAATTCAAATCCCTATACATACCATACTACTCTATTGATGGGAATACCAAATTAGTCCTTATCTCGCATAACCGCATTGATAATCTGGAAAACATAATCGGTCAAATAATTTTCTTTTCCGCAATCGCTACTTTGATAGCAATAATAATCTCTGTGGTGGTTATTAGACTCATCGCTCATACCATCGGTAAGAAGATAACCTATCTTTCTGGTATATTGCTTACAGCTAGTAAAGGCGACCTATCAGTCCGTGTAGAAAAGTTTAAAACCAGCGATGAATTGACCAAACTCAATACCTCATTGAACAAACTACTAACCAACAATAGTATGCTGATATCTAATGTTAAGATAAATAATAAGCGGTTCTACAAAACCAACAACAAACTTAATCTTTACCTTAATGATATAGAGACATCAACCACTCAGCTTAAAGAAAAGATTATGGTTACCCTGGATTATAATAAGGAAGAAAGCGACTTTCTAAACATGTTTATGGACACGGTAGAAGACACCATCGCCGGCTTTAATAGGATTTACTCAGTTCTGAGAGTACAGCAGTCCTTTGCCGATACAATGAAACAAACGATGACCACTATCACCGAAAGCATCCAGACTATATATCGTACAACAGACGAAGCAAGACGGGTCTCAGAAGAGTTGAAGGGCTCTGCTGCTCTGATATCCAGTTCAACGAAGGAATTGTTAGAATCGATAACCGGTATCGAAAGTGGCAGTAAGCAAATACAGGATATCGTAGACATTATATCCAATATAGCCGATCAAACCAACCTACTCGCCATGAATGCCTCCATAGAAGCGGCACATGCGGGTAGCTCCGGTAAAGGATTCGGGGTAGTCGCAGACGAGATTAGAAACCTTGCCGAAAACAGCACCGAACAAGCGAAGGAAATCAGAAAGGTGCTAAAGGATATTGTAAATAGAATATCCAATTCGGTTAACATTTCAAGAAAGAACGAAGCCAATACAGAAAAGATGCTAGAAACCATTGATAAAGTATATAAAACGAATATCGAAGTATCCGAAATAATAGATAAACAAAATGACTCCATCAAATCAATAGAAAAAGAAGTTTCAGCATCTCTTGAGGTAACCAATGAAGTATCAGATTATAGTAAACAACAGAACAAGAAAATCAACCAGTTCAAAGAAGAGATTAATATACTAATCCAAAAGATGAAGAATGTAAAGAAAGCTATGGATAAAGAAGTAGAAGAAAGCGAAAAGACCATAAAAACCATAAGCTCCATGAAAGAAGTGAGAAAAGAAAACATGGCTATTAGGAAAATATTGGATAATTCTATCAACAAATTTATAGTTAGTAACAATGACCTCAAGGATGATGATATAGAAATAGACCAGGATATATATCAAGAAACAAATCCCAACATAGAAAGTGTAAAAGAGAAATCCGATGATAGTAAACTTATCGAAGAAAAGTCCTTAGATTAAAGCATCTGTTGAATAACCTTTTTGAAGGGAAATAGATAATAATTTAGGACGGTTTTACTCTGTTTGAGCCAAAGTAAAAACCGCCTAAACAATAATTTTATAAGGAGGAGTATTTTCGTAAAGTTTTATATAACTTACATTTAGATAAACACATCCCGGATAAAAATGTTTCAAAAAGTTTGGTTTAATATCTTGAGTTTAATTAAAAGACTTGGTGAGGTTTATAAAATTGATTTTTTGGTTTGTAAAAACTATTCATTAATCACTGATATGTAGGGATTTAGCTCCTCGGAGAGAAAATTATCTTTTATCTTTTTACATAGATCTTTGCTTTTTTGTATTTCCCGATTAACTTTCTCTATAATCCCGTTAGAAGGCAAGTTCCAGCTATTCTTCGGTATATTATAGGTCTCATTTATGCTGTTCATCCCCATTTGTATAATCTCATCGGTAAGATACCTGGTTATATTCATTGATTTTTTGTTATTATAAATGATAAAGCTGAGTTTATGGTTAACATAGTTCATCCTCAACTCTATTCTATTGGCGAGTTCTCGATACAATTATTCCTCCTATCCTTTCATTATCCTTCAACCTTAACTAAACATAATAATGCTTTGTTAAAATTTAATTAATGATTTCATTTTCCGTCTTTATTTTTTCATTATAGAATTTCTCATCTATCGGATACCTGGAAAGGAATATATTTGCAATGATTATGAATATTACGGTAAATGGACCGATTAACAGCCTTATACCTAATTCTGCTGCTTCTGGCTGAACGATTCTTTCATCACCGGTGGTACTAATATACCCAAACAAATCAAGGATTACACCAATCAAGAACAACGCTATCGCCTGCCCTACCTTAGTCATGAATGTCCATAGACCATAGAATACGCCTTCCCTTCGCTTACCGGATAATACATAGTCATACTCTACAGCGTCAGGTATAATCGCCCACGGCATTACATAATGGGTAGCAAAGCCCAGCCCAGCAAAGAACATCATCACAAAGACAACATAAATCGGTATCATATGACCGATGAAAAAGACTATCAATACCACGAGAGCAAATATAGACATACCCAATATGTAAGACTGCTTCTTACCCAGTTTATACGATATCTTTGTCCATATCGGTATGAAGACCATGCTGGTAACTAACATTACAATAAGAGCAATGGTAACCAAGCCTTCATTTTCCAATACATACTTAAAGTAATAGATAAGCGTTCCCTGAACAATCGTAACCCCAACAATGTTAAAAGTGAAAGTAAGTAAAATCAAGACGAAGGGCTTATTCTTGAAGGATTCGATATACGATTTAAAGATGTTTTGCTTAATTGTATGCTTTTTATCGTAAACCGAAGGCTCCTTAGTCCCCAGGAAGAGCAGTACCGCAGATATGGTCAGAACGGCACCGAAAGCGATACCCATCGCCACAAATGATGGATAAAATACTCCAACCAATTCACCCTTGACTATCTCCACAGTCATATCACCGAAAGTATAAGCTATAGGCAAAGCTGCCCCAGCACCAATTAAAGTTCCAATAACGGCGAAGATGTTTCTATAACTGCTGAGTAAGGTCCTTTCCTTGTAATCCTTCGTCAATTCAGGAGCAAGACTATTATACGGGATATTTACGAAAGTATACAAGGTACTTACTACAACATATGTTATACAAGCCCATATAAATATTGTCATGTCTTGACCGAAGCTGGGTGAGGAGAATAGATAAGCAAAAGCTAAACCCAAAGGAACCGCACCGAAGATTATCCATGGACGCCTCCTTCCCATTTTGGTCTTGGTTCTATCGGATAAGAAGCCCACCACCGGGTCTGTGATAGCATCCCAGCCTTTACCAATCATCATGACTATACCGGCTAACGCAGCAGATAAGCCGACAGAGTCGGTAAGGTAATATGTCAGCCAGAAACCTATTACGGTGAAGTATAGATTCCCGCCTAAGTCTCCAACTCCGTATCCTAATTTTATTTTCAGAGGAAGTCTTTTTTCTTTTTCCATAATTATCCTCTTTTTATCTTTCTATTATTAGCATCATATCCTTATTAATATAATAAAATATCATATCATTCATATTTATTTTTCGCTATTTGCTAGAATTTTGTTAACATCTAATACCACTTTTATGGTCTTTTTCGAAAAAACCTCTTTATGCGTTGATTCTGCAAAAGTTGTATGGGAAATTGGATACCGATTCTTTATTCAATTCTATTGTATTATTATTTAAGTAGTTAATAAAGTTTTTTTCCATTAGGGGGGTTAAATATTATGTTTGATGATTTAATAAGAAGACTTGACCAGAAAGACATCCGCAAGGTTATAAAAGAATGCGATAGTGATGACCTAGCTTATGCACTTACCGGAGCGTCAGATATTGTTAAGAGTATCGTCTTCGGAAGTTTATCCCAATCCGCTGAAAAGATGATAAAAGGAGATATAGAATCATATCATCATATCCAAAAAGAATACATAGAAAACGCTCAGGAAAAAATCACCCATCTTATAGAGAAGCTATCCCAACAAGGCGACATCACATTACATGACCAGCCTCTGGAAGACGTACCCCTCTCGACCAGCAGAAAACCCCGCGAAAAGAGTGCCGACATCTACAACCAGTTGACCAAAATGCTTAACAAGAAATATGGCTACAGCGATAATGACTTAAGGGACATAGTAGAGATTATGGTTTCCATGACCAGACTAACCAGGATAGAGGGCTTACTTTTCCTGGAGAACCTATTACCATATACAAAGGAAAACATCATCAAGAAAGGTCTATCCTATATAATGGACGGCTTGGAACCCGGACTGATAAAAAAAATGCTTAATCGATACAAGAAAACCATTATGGAGAAAATTGAAAAGAAGCTGGATTTAATCATCGATGGGCTATCATCTGTTCAATCAGGTGATAATCCTTATGTTATTAATGAGAAGCTCAACCTATATATAACCGATGAATAGCAAATTTTTTATCATTATTCAACTTAAAAGGTTTATTTATTATATTTATAACACAAATTAACCAAAATAGGAGTTAAAGTATGAATAAACCATTCAAAACCATTTTAATCTTTATTTTATGTTCAATAATTGTTTTCAGCTTTTTCGTGTGTAAACCAACAAATGACGATGGGGGAGATTCAGGTGATGGAGGAGATTCAGGCGACAGCGGTGACGGTGGTAATGACGACCCACCAAACATAACCGTGACCGAGGTAACCACCGGTTGGAATAAAATGTTTGATGGGGATAACGGAACAGACATCGCAAATTCAGTTGATGTCGATAAGTCAGATGGGTCAATATATGTTGTCGGGGTTAGAAGGAACTCCTCCGGCTCTAACACCTATGATGACTGGTGGATAAAGAAGTTCGACTCCGATGGAAACGAAGACATCACCAATTGGAACAAAATCATTAATGCCTCAGCCAGCGGTTACGATGTAGCTCAAACGGTAGCCATCGATAGCAACGGAGAGGTGTATATCGGTGGATACGGTGAGAACCTGGATAACGGCTCTTCTGACTATGACTGGTGGATAAAGAAATTCGACTCAAATGGAAACGAAGACACCGGCTGGAACAAAGCTTACGACGGGAATGGAGGTGTAGACAAGGTCTTCTCTATCGCTATCGATAGCCAGGGTAATGTCTATGCGGTAGGAACGGGACAGAACATTGCCGGAAGTACAACCGTCTATGACTGGTGGATAAAGAAATTCGACTCAAATGGGAACGAAGACACCGGATGGAACAAACAAATCAATGGAACAGGAAACGTAAATAGCTGGGATATTGCCTACGATGTTGCTATCGATAACCAGGATAATGTCTATGTTGTCGGATACGCTCAAGACCTGGTGGATTCAAACAGTGATGAAGACTGGTGGATAAAGAAATTCGACTCAAATGGTACAGAGGATACCGCCAACTGGAACAAGGCTTACGATGGTTCTGGCGGTGGTTGGCGGGATAGAGCTCATTCCATCGCTATAGACAGCGAAGACAATGTATACATTGCCGGATATGGAACAGACCTTACCGAAACAGCCAGCATAGAGGATTGGTGGATAAAGAAATTCGACTCCGATGGAAACGAACTATGGCAGAAACAAATCGATAATGTGAAAGACGAAGTCAATTCCCTAACGATAGATGATAATGATATCATATATGTTGCCGGATACGGTACACAACTAGCCGGCGGGTCAACCTGGGAAGACTGGTGGATTAAGGCATACTATAAGGATGGGACTGAGTTGTGGGATACATCCTTCGACCATGACTCCAGAGCTGATGAAGCAATGTCGGTAGCTGTGGATGGAACCGGGAATGTTTATGTCGCTGGATATGGTTCATATCTGGTGGATAGCTTTTCGAGTATGGAAGACTGGTGGATAAAGAAGTACGAAGTTACTATAAACGATTGAATAAACCAACCATAAGTTAAATTTAAACCAACCACTTGATTAAGATATTATAATAGTAATTAGTAAAGCATTTTTTGGGAGCATAAAGCAAAATGATTATATTTAATATAAATATTTAAATTAAAGGGGAAAGTCTTAATGAAAACTAAACATATATTGATATTCTTGATTATCATTTCATTACTAGGATTAACATCCAATCTATTCGCAATCCCACCGCATCCAAACCTGGTGGAAAAGTATAGAAGCGACGGGAAACTGGACGATTTAGCTGCCAAGCTGGAAGAGATGAAGGCAGTAGGTATGAATCGACCATTCTATGACTTAGAAGGCAGAGCTAATCAAAGAGCCGCACCTATCAAAGGTATAAACAATGTACTTGTTATAAGAGTCGGATTCAGCAATGTCACTTTCGACCCGGTCTCTACAAACGACTTCTATAAAAGTCTTTTCGAGGACGGACCGAATAACGATGGCTATGGCTGGAAACAATTCTACTTGGATATGTCCAACGGCGAACTAGAGCTTAACTTCGATGTGGTAAATGCAGGGGATGCCCCCAATACCCATTCTTACTACGGCAATGATTATTCCAATGTCCGAGACCTTGTAATATGGGCTGTCAACCAGGTAGACCCCACGGTGGACTTTTCCATATACGATAACGACAACGACGGCTATGTAGATGGAGTGGTACTAATTCATGCAGAACCCGGCGAAGAGACGTCGGGTGTAACCGGTCATATTTGGTCTCACCGATGGAGCTTGGCTTCTTCTATGAATGTTGACGGGGTTAAAGTATATGACTACTCTATGCAACCGGAATACCGATACTCACCAGGTGACTCGACGATAGGCGTTTTCGCCCATGAGTATGGACACCTGCTGGGTTTACCCGACTTGTACGATACCAGCTATGACACAAAAGGTGTTGGCGATTGGAGTCTAATGTCTGGTGGTTCCTGGAATGGTCCTTACGGATCGTCTGGGTCGAGACCTGCTCCGCTTCTCTCATGGGAGAAGGATTTGCTGGGCTGGATAACGATAAGGAGTATCAACCCTAAGCAAACCTTGGATGAGACCTTAACCTCCAGCTTAAATCCCGATACAGAACAATGGAAAGATACTCTAACCCATCCATCTAAACCACAGGTCAGTTTAAGTATTGCTTTACTACTGTTATCAGGGGTGATGTTGTTAGTCTTTATTCCATTATTCATAACCAAACCCGGCTTTCGTAAGCATGCTGCTTTCCTGATGGTCTTGCTGTTGGTCTTAACACCGGTAAGCATAACTTTATATACCTGTCAGCCAAAGATTGTACTCCCTACCCCAACCGAATTGACAGCCAGCGACGGCACTCACACTAATATCGTTCATGTCAGCTGGGATGTTGTACCGGGTGCTGATGAGTACACCTTATTCTATTCAACATCTGAAGAAGGTAACTACCAGGAGGTAGAACAACTTATCTTGAATGAAGACCTCAGTGCCAACATAACCGGCTTAGACCACAATACAACATACTGGTTCAAGGTAAAGGCAAGCAATGAAGAAGGATACAGCGAATTAAGCGAGGCTGATGATGGGTCACTGGGTGATATCGAGACTAATGCTATTAGGCTAAAAGATGATACATGGGAAGCTTCCAGCCTGATTAAAGGCGAAGAGAAGTGGTTCTACTTCGATGCTTCTTCCACAATTGAGTATTATGTGTATTGGGATGATGAAAGCGAAGGTTCAGGCTATTATACAAGCAATGTTAATCTAACAGCATATCAAGAAGACCTAACCACCACATATTTCGAGGATAAGGACTCCGGCTACATGAATCCTGTTTCCGTTACCCCGGGAGCTACCGAGAGAGTTTACATAAAGGTTAGTGGGATTACCATAGAAACAAAAGGCACCTTCTCTCTAAAGTATAACCTAACCGGTGAAAGCAATGGAAGCTTTAGTCTGATGGAGGTAGAACAGAGTGATGAAGCATTGAAAGTCGTGCTAGGCGACGGTGGAACCCAATACTACCTAATCGAAAACAAAGCCACCACCTTGGGGTCATGGGCTGAATACCTCCCAGCAGAAGGTCTTCTCATTTGCCACATAGATGATGACTTCGCTGATAGCTATGAGATAGCCATCAATAGCGTCAATACAGGCAATGTTCATGGCGTTAGTGTGAAAGAAGCAGACGGAGACAACAATTTATGGAATGGTTGGGGCAGTTCCTCAGGTGATACTTATAATGATCCGGAAACCCTCACTCCAACCACAGACCCGAATACAGACCTCAATAGCCAAACAGTCCAATATGGAGGCGGTCCTTCGGGTATTTCCATAACGAACATAAGTTCAATCGGGGATGTTATGTCTTTCGATGTATCATCCAGTGACTAAAATAGATAATGGCATTAACTTCTGAGAATCTTGTTTAAGAAGGCTTTCGGGTTAATCGTCCCGCAAAGCCTACCATCTTCCTCCACTACCGGTATGTTGGTCTTTGGGTGCTTCGTTAGATAGTATGCCGCTTCGAGAATGGAGCTATCCGGCTCTAGGGTATGCTCAATCTCATCCATAACTTCGGAAACCTTAGCAGTGCTTTCCTCACGAAGGAGCTTTTCAAACGGCTGGAACTCCTTCACGAAGGATACTCCATCCAGAAAGTCGAGATAGTCAGGTATGACCCGCTTTAGGAGGAGACTAATCGATACATAACCTATCAGGTTGTCCTTGTTATCCACTACATAGGCGGTGTTTGCCTGGTGCATGTATAATCGGTTCATCACTTCCTTTATGCTGTCTTCCGGCTTTATGATGACTGGTCTTGGGTTCATTATATCCTGAACCTTAATCTTATGTTTGATAACGAGGTCTGACTCTTTAAACACCCGGTAGACATCCTCTTTAGACTTAGCCAGCTTTATCTCATTCAGGTACTGTCCATCTTTCATGCTGAGGAGCTTAATCATGGTGGAAAGTATCCTAAGGTATAGATTGGGTGAGGACTTGGACACTAAGAAGACGGCAAAGATAAAGATGTTCTTATCTCCGTTGGGTTGTGGCACAGTCACCGGTGTATCAGTCTTCACGATAACGAAGTGGACTCCCTGTATATCGACGAAACGGGCATGTGGTATGGCGAAACCCTCTTTAAATGCGGTATTACCCAGCTTATCCCTATCGATGATGGCTGATATGCATTCATCCTTGGTATAGTCAAACTTGTATAAATTCTTTAACCGGTCGATAGCTTTATTCAAGACTGTATTATAATCTACAGCGTCTTTTATAAACAGAATTTGGTCTTCCGACAGGATATTCTCAAAATTCATCTATCAATCCTCCTAACTAAAAGTTAATCTATTATAAAACAAAATAAAATACATAGATAAACACCGAGCTTAATACTAAGTGTAGAAGCATAACCGGATAGGCTATCTTGATGAAATTGAAGAAGGAGACCCGGCTTTCCTTATCACGCTTCTTGGTAATACCAACCACAACCATGCTGGTAGCAGTTCCGAAGATAGTCCCGTTACCACCAAGACAAGCTCCCAGCGATGCCGACCACCATAAAACATCGATATTAACAGGATGACCCATCTTTATGCTCAATGTCTCTTGAATGGCGAAGATGATGGGGATAAGCGTGGTGACGATGGGAACAGCCCCTAAGAACGAAGAAGCAATCCCGATGAACCATATCAGCAATAGAGCCATGAAAAGCATGTTCTCTCCGGTTAAGGTGATGAGTGAGTTCCCGATTAGGTCGAGGATGCCCTGCAAGTCGAGAGCTTTAACCATCACGAAAAGCCCGATGAAGAAGAAGATTATGTCCCATTCAACCTCCTTGAACCAGTCCTCCGAGTCCAGCCTGCCTATTATCATAAGTAGTATAGCACCAAACAGGGCGATGGGTCCCGGCTCTAAATGGAAGAAGTGACCCGAAATGAAAAAGACCAAAACCAGCCCAAACACAATCAGAGCCTTGGTGAGTAAACCCTTATTCTTGATGACCTTCTTGGGGTCGAAGTCAGTAGTTACCGTTTGCCGTATATTTTTCCTGATAACAAAATAGAATATGAGTATACTTATGATGAGTATGACAATAACCATGGGAGCAAGATTGAGAATGAAGTCCACGAAGCTGAATCCTGCCGCCGAACCGATTAGTATATTGGGGGGGTCTCCGATGAGAGTCGCTGTCCCGCCTATGTTAGCAGATAGAACCTCCGTTATGAGTAAGGGTGCTGGTGATATACCCACGCTGTCCGTTAGCAGTAAGGTTATCGGGGCTATAATGAGTATAGTGGTTACATTATCGAGAAAAGCAGACATAAAAGCTGTAGTGAAACAGAACGATATCCATATCTTGACCAGGTTTCCCTTAAACACATTGACGATTTTGATGGCGATGAACTTGAAGAAGCCTGTGGATTTAAGGATGCCCACTAGTATCATCATCCCGGATAGAAGTGCGAGTGTATTCCAGTCTATAGCCTCGATAGCGGATTTGCCTACGAAAGTATCTTTTACCGATTCTACAACCTCACCTATACCCTGTCCATTGTTAATCTGTTCACCGGTTATATTGGCAATCTCATCTGCCGGTATCCCGTTTATAAGAGCATTAAACGGGACAAAGCCGATAAGGACAAAAAGGAGAGCCCCGAACATGGTTACCAGTGCCGGAGTGATTTTGTTAGTAAGCATTACGATATACAGTATGATGAAGATAGAGGCTACAATATAGGGTGTGAACTGGTTTCTCATGTATTCTATATGGGTGGAAGCGTCCTGTGGTGCGGAATTGATAATGACAGGTATGAATATGAGCATTGATAGTAGGAATACGAGTAGACCTTTCTGTTTTAGTAGCCATTTGAATCCTATAAGGAGAGAGTTTGGTTTGTTCATGTTTTAATCTCCTTGTTGGAAAAAATTTTGGTTTGTTATAATAATATATTTAGAATAGAGATTAAATCAAAATATGGTTTTATTTATT
>CAYUUC010000027.1:0-22610 GCA_964447635.1 uncultured Spirochaetia bacterium | reverse complement strand
CCAACCTACAAAAAAGTAGTATAAAAGTTCATATCAAATTTTCCAAAAAAATTGAATAAAAATTTATCTTACCGAAGTATCTAATAATATGTGACTAAAAAGTAACATGTTATATATAAAGGAGCATCATAATTTATGCTTATCTTTCAACTAAATTTTCTACCAGTGGTCGTAGGAGCTTTATTCATCATCATACTTGGTGCTGTATGGTATTCAAAGATACTTTTCGGTAACAAATGGATGGAGTATCTTGGAATAACCATGAATGACATCGAATTCAGCAACATATCTATGGTAAAATCCTATGTTATAACCATTATCTCCGCTTTCGTAACCAGTTACATCATGAGTGTTTTCATAAACTCTCTTGGTATAAGGGATTTCTTCACCGGATGTCTGGTAGGTCTTCTGCTGTGGTTAGCCCTAACCTTGTCCAGAGAGCTTAAGAACCTATCATGGAATGACAAACCTTTAGGCTTGATTATGATTGATTCTGGATATGACCTCTTATACTCAGTTTTAGTTGGTGGTATTCTCGCTGTTTGGTATTAGATAGGCAGGTGGTTCAGATATATGGAAGATAAGGATAGGATAGATCGATTGTTTAAAGCTCTCTCAGAAAATAACAGACGAAGTATAATATCTATAGTAAAGAATGAGCCTGGGATTAGAATAACCGAATTATGCGATTATTTCCCTACTTCGAGATTCGCCGTAATGAAGCATGTTAACATATTGGAAGACACCGGGATAATCCTCCCGAAGAAAGAGGGCAAGAACAAAAGGCTTTATTTAAATACCGAACCTCTTAAATTCATTCTGGATAAGTGGTTTTCGGAGTTTATATAAATACAAAATAAAATTTAGTTTAAAATCAAAGGAGAATAAGTTTATGGTAAAATTAACACATTTCGATTTCTGGGCAAATGAGCCTGAAAGAGCCGCCAGATTTTACGAAGACCTCTTTGGCTGGAAAACACAGAAGTTCGAAGAGCCGGCAGAGTACTGGATGATTAATATACCCGGTGAAACAGAAAACTCGGGCCTTGATGGAGGCATCTCCAGAAGGGACAAGCCTGTAGAAGGTGTCCAGCCTACATCGATGCTTATGTACTTCACCGTTGACAATGTGGACGACTACTCTAAGAAGGTGAAGGAGCTGGGAGGTCAGGTGCTTAGCGATAAGATTGAGGTTACCGGATACGGGTTTATTCTTACCTGTGCTGATACCGAAGGTAACCAGTTTGCTATTTGGGAAGATATCAAATAAAGGAAAATTTACTTTAATGATTAACAAGATTAAATCAGCTGGTATCTGGGCTACTGATTACGATAAGACCATCGATTTCTATAAGAAAAAACTCGGTTTTGAGGTTAAAGCAGACAATAAGCAGGATGACGGATTCTTCTGGCTAGAAATAGCTCCTAAAGACAGTCCATCAACGGTTATATCCATATGCTCTCCTCAGAAGAATAGCGGAGAGAAACCGGGCGGATTCTCCAAAATCATTTTCGAAACAGATGATATCAAGTCTACAGTAGAAAACCTAAAGTCTAAAGGGGTTAACTTTGTCCAGGATGTGAAGAAACAAGAATGGGGAGAAGATTATTATGCTCTCTTAGCCGACACCGAAGGTAATACTTTCTTGCTAACTGAGGAAGCTAAATAGGGGTTAATCTTTATATATATATATGATGAGACAGGATCATTAAATGCGAATCCTGTCTCACCATTAACTATGCCTTTACTTTGAGGGTTTTAACCTCGTCTAATCCTCGACTTCAAGGTTAGGCGGGTTGGATGTGTCGCTCTCATCACCGTAATATGAGTAAACAGTACTAGCAGGACTGGTTACCTTCATCGGGTATCTTGCTTTCATCCTGTATTGGAACTCTAATCTCTCCTGAGCCAGCAATTGGTCTATGTAAAGGATGAGTTGTCGTCCTGCTGGTTCTACCTTCGAGAACATGCCTTCCTCCAGATATGAGTTAAAGTCATCCATAACCACATCGAATCCCGGAGCGATGCCGATATCAACTATCATCATACCCAGATCAATATCCGGATAGTTGTTCTGTACAGCAACATCAACCGTTACCATGTCATCGACCTTCAATGTGGTCTTATCATATGCTACATTGATGGATACTGGCTCGAAGTCACTCACCGGCTTATCCTCTTTTGGAATGTAGTAGACACCGGATATCTGATAGAGGAAAGAAGCCCCATCATCAGCGTCCATCTCCATTACCACTCTGTTGTCTCCTCTATGTATGAGTGGTGATATGTCGAACTGCTGTAGTACATCATAGTTCTTTTCGGTTATGTAGAATCGTTTCGCCAGCTTATCATTAACCGTTATGGTTATCTGACCTTTACTTATCGATGATGTAGCTTCCAGCGACTTCACAAAGACCCTAAGTGTAGCTATCGTAGCCTGTGTGGACTGCCAGTTGCCGAAGGAGTCCTTTTTGGTTATGAGGTAGTTGATCACCCCTTCGACAGTCTGGAAGTGTGTTCCGCTGGTCAGCATTGCTAAGGCTATCAGAGCGGATGTTTCTATGTTTGCTACGTTGTCCATTGAACCATAGCTGGTCTTCATCTTTTGTTCCCAGTAATAGCCGTTTCCTTCCTCCAGCTTTCTTTTGTCAAGCTCATTCAGGATGGCTATTCCATCTTTGTCTCTGTTATCAACAGATAGTAAAGCATTGGCAAGGATGCCCAGTGTATATGAATCCGCTTCCATATTGAGGTTATCCTTGATGTAGTTGAAGGCTCTTCTGACCGGTTCAGCAGTGTAATCAGAGTAAGCCAGCGACCATGCTATATAGCCGGTGTTCCTTAGCTTGTTGTTCTGGAAGGCGTTGATTGCCCCTTCCGGTATACCTCCGTTGTCAGGTGGGAAAGAACCGTCACCATCCTGTCTGGATACTAGGTAGTTCTGAGTCCTGGTTATGACCGCAGGGTCTACCGGATGAACTTTACTCATATCGTAAAATTCCATCAAGCCGTAAGCTGTAAGTATGTTGTGAGCAGGCGGACTACCGAACCACTCGAAACCACCACCCGGCACTTCGAATGTCAACAGCCTCTGATAGCCCTGGTTGATGTAGCTGGATGCTTTAAGTTCTATCTCCGGACTGATGATGCCTGAGTCTTGCATGTACTTTAGCGTCAGGATGTTTGGATAAGTCGTGGATGAGGTCTGCTCGAAGCATCCTGACGGCATCCTGAAGAGTGAGTCCAGACCTTCCACCACCTGTGAGAACAAGCCTGGGTAGACCTTAGCGATTATCTTATAGCTCTTGTCTATGGCGTCCGGTGGCACGGTGAATACTTGACTTACATTCTCGGAAAGTCTATCTGAGTATGATATTTCAATGGGATCACCATCCGGTTTAATCTCTATTCGCCTTTCTATAGCATCACTCATGGTTGAGCCTTTCGCTCTTACCTGGAAAGCATGGTTGCCGATGTCCTTAACCTTTACCCTGAAGTACTCTACAGTTACCTCATTGGCATTGAGCTTACGTCTCTTGACCGATTCTCCCATTACCTCGAACCAATCCCGCTTCACTACGCTAAGTTCGATGGTCTGGCTACCCGGTAGATAGTTGTATATAGCTATCGGAACGCTGACCTCATCGTTCTGGGTTAGTGATACAGGGAAGTCGATATCTACGAAAAAGTCCTGGAATACTTTCAGGTTGGAGACATTGCTCCCTAGTTCACCGTCTTTGGTGTTGGCTGTAGAGCTTATCCTCCAGCTGGTGATGCTGTCCGCTACTTTGAGTGATACTTCACCGCGACCTCGTGAATCTGTGATTAGAGCAGGTTCGACGAAGAGTGTTTCCGGAAAGTACTTCCTCACGCGGATGTCTTCGCCACCGCCTCCTTGACCAGATTCACTTCTCTCTACTTCACCGCTTGTTTCAGTCGATGTTTTCACCGTCGTACCTTCGAAATTATTAGCATCCCATTCTTCTTCCATATCATCCATCAAAACCCTATCTTCTCTATAGTATATTGATTCAAATTCCCATAAGGCACTCTGTATACCATTCTGATTTATTTGATAGGTGAAAACATAGTCGTCGCTTGTTCCGTATTCACGGTCTATGCCGGCACATATGATGGAGAAGGTGTCATCATTGTTAATCCTGAATACAATCTCCTTTTTCCATGGGTCGTAAACGATGACTTGCTCCTTATCGATGATATCCTGAAGCTGTTCTTTGAGGGATTTCTTGGTATTGCGTAGCCTTCCTCTATTATCGTATATTAGCTTATATAGCTTCTGCGTTGCATCATAGAGCTTAGTATATACATAGTAATTCAGGGTTTCTTTTATCTCATCCTGGTCTTCATAAGCGGATGAGTATTCAATACCCCAATCCATAGCGTTATTGGTTGCAGCGAGGAACACCTCCGCCTTGTATGGGTCTACCTCTTCGGTGTTTACAAAGATGTTGGAGTATGAGAAGGTGTGTATCTCATACTTAGGCTCTTTGAACGCCTCTTCCACCTCGAAGTATACCCTTTCCAACCCAGGCTTGTTATCCTGAAGGGCATAAACCGCCTCATCAACAATGACAAAGCCTACTGCCGACGGCTTACCTCTGCCTTTATTATCAGTTACGGTTATGTTAAGGCTTGCTTCTTCACCTGGCTTGTATTCATCCTTAGCAGGAGTGATTGAGACCTGGATGTCATCAGCGCTGTCTACATAGACCAGCCTTGTATCCCGCACTATCGTGGAGTCGGAAAGGATTGTGTATGCTGCTATCCTTACAATGCCGTCCATATCGGATGATACAGGAACACCATATTCAGCTTCCTTGTCCTCAAGCTCGAGTGAGTGGGTCAATAGGGTCTTCCCTTCCTTCACAACATCCACGTAAACCTTCTTGGTGATGAATGATGAGAAGATTTTCAGGTTTATATAGTCTCCCACTTTGTATGTAGGTTTATCTGTCCTTAGAAGGATATGCTCTGACATGTATGATGCACCACCGGAAAAGGAGAAATTATTTAAAGATTTATGCTCTTTGGAGATAGATTCTACATTCATCTGTAATGGTAGATTATTAACAGGGTGTATGAATGAACCGATGCCGTATTCATTGGTCGTAACGGTGTACTGCTTGCCGGCTACTCTAATGATGTTTTCACACGGAATAGACTTACCAAGCGGGTCTGCCGTTACTACATAAAATTTGATATCCATACCAGTACCAAATCTCTCTGTTTCAGGGAACACAACGGTTACAATGGGTGATTTCGCTACTGGTATCGTCTTGTCGATGTCCTGGGTATGTTCTGCATTATCAGTAAGGCTTATTACTAATCTAACGAAAGCGTCGCCTTGTTCGAACTGCGAACCGACGAGGTAATCAGGCACCTCCATCTGGAAAGAGTAATCGCCATTGGAGTCAGTCTCCCCTTCCAATGTAGCATGGAGTGTCCATTCCACATCGAAAGTATAAAGGCTTATCTCCACTTTGCTGTTGCTGACGGGCTTCCCGAAAAAGTAGTTGCCTGATACTGTCCCCTCAATGGTTTCACCAGGGGCATAAAAGTCTTTATCGGTTACCAGGGATACTTTGAACTTAGGCAAAACATATCGTTCTACGCTGACAGTCTTCTCCGCCTTAGTATCGCTAAGATTTACCTCTATCTTGTAGTTACCTAGGTTTACGAATGAAGCCAGCTGGAAGACAGTTGATGCGATGCCAAAATCATTGGTGGTCTTCTCATCACGGAAAACCTTGTTCCCTTTTCCATCCAGTACATTTATGGTTATAGGCTCGTTTGCGATTGGTTTCTTGCCTGTTCCGAGGGACATTGTTCTGATATGTATCTGCTGACCGGGTTGGTATAAAGGCTTATCAGTGGTGATGTATATCTTCTTGCTTCTATTTACTTGAACGGAGAAGCTAGCGACTTCCTTTGTTTCAGTCTCTCTTCCTATAGTCTCAACCTTCAAATTGTATGAGCCAACCTCATCCGGGCTTATCATGTATGCTATCACTTCACCATCCCGATTGGTATCATACTTTTTCATGAAGATCATCTTGTTATCATCAGCGGGATTATAAAGAGTTACGAGTATCGCCTTGTTTTGTATACCTATATCGGTAAAAGCTTTGGTGAGTCTTATCCTAACTGGTACTCTGGAGTCGGTTTCCCATGTATCAGAAGCGACAACCTGTAGATTGTATTTAATCATCGCATTATAAAGGGATTTTAACGAAGAATAACTGCTGGTTTCGCTTTTCAATTTATATTCGATGTTATACATGGTATAATCGCTTTTCTGGTCAAAATTAAAATCCTTCATCTCAGTATCAAAGCTTATAGTATATAAGTACTGACCTTCTTTAACTGTTAGGTCTTGTTTATGCTTTCCATAGACATATTTATCATCATAAATTGATTTAATATTAAATTCTAATGACACCTTTTGGTTTCTATTGGTTTTATTAAGAATTTCAAACTCAAAAGATAATTCATTTCCTTCATGATTAGCGAAGAGAGTTTCATTTAGAAGCTCTATCGGTTTATCGGAATCCCCAGAATCTGCATAAAGTTCACCATTCTTACATCCGGTAAAGATGGCAGAAACAATCACCAGACCTGCTATTATTACAAAAATCGTACTTTTCATAATATTACTCCTATAACAAATTTTTAAATAAATCCTTTATCGTATTGTTAAACAGTTAAGCGATAGGAAATTAGTTTTTATAACACTCAGAATTAAATTTACAATAACTTTTTAAAAATAAGAATAGCCCTTAAATATAAAGAAATCAAAAATAACCCATAGAATCTTATATTAGAAAGAACCATGCTAAAAAAAGATTAAATAAAGTAATAAAATTTTTTTATTAAAGACTTAACTTTTTATAAATTTGTATTATATTTTAAATGAGGGCCGGAGAAGCAGGGTTATCAACTTAAGCAAGTTTTAATTCCCTGCTTCACAACTTGCCCCGCTTTTCTATAAAGCAATCATGATTATTATAACCTACATTCCTTACCGGAGAATATCTTATGACTAATTATGGTGACCACTACTCAAAAAAGAAAACACCCCAAGATGAACCCATACCCGATAAAGACATGATTGAAAACAATGCCGGGGGATATGCTTTCAAAATCACTCCCGAACAACAATTTAGACGCTTCCTTATACTCGGTTCCGAAGGAGGTTCCTATTATGTTAATGAAAGGAAGCTCTCCATCGAAAATGCAAAGAACATCGAGAACTTTATCAAGCAGGAAGGAAAGAAAGCTGTAGACATCATCATCGAAGTATCCCAGGGTGGAAAGGCATATAAGAACGACCCCGCATTATACGCACTAGCTATTGCCTGCTCCACCGAAGACAAAGATATCAGGAACTATGCATTGATGGCTATTCCAAAGGTTGCCCGTATCGGTACACATCTGTTTCACTTCCTGGAGTTCGTAGAGAGCTTTCGAGGATGGGGTAGAGCTTTGAGGAATGCTATCGCCGATTGGTATCTGACTAAGGATAATGATACACTAGCCTATCAGGTAGTTAAGTATCAGAAGAGGGATGGCTGGTCAAATCGAGATGCTTTAAGGCTATCACACCCTAAAACAGACGATGGTATCAAAAACCAAATCTTCCAATGGATTACTCAAGGTAAACTTAGTAATGAGTATGCGGATTCAAATGCTCTGAACTTAATTAGGGCTTTCGAAGAAGGAAAAACGGCAGACTCTAAAAGGATTATACAACTCATAGAAAAATACAAACTCCCTCGAGAGGCGATTCCTACCGAATACCTTAGTAAACCTGAAGTATGGCGAACTTTGCTAAAGGATATAGGGCTCACCGCTCTAATCAGGAATCTGGGCAATCTATCCAAGATTGGCTTGCTTTCTCCGGCTAATCCGGATATGATGAACCATGTAAGGGATAGACTCACCGATGATGAAGGATTGAAACGGTCAAGGATACACCCCATACAGATTCTGGCAGCTATGATGACATACTCTACAGGAAGAGGAGCCAGAGGGAAAGGAGAATGGGAGGTCGTCCCTCAGGTGGTTGATGCTCTGGATAATGCTTTCTACAAGACTTTTGACAATGTCCAGCCTACGGGTAAGCGGATAGCCTTAGCCCTCGATGTGTCAGGCTCAATGACTTTCGACTATATTCATGGAATACCCAATCTAACTCCAAGAAAGGCCTCCACAGCAATGGCTTTAGTCACAGCCAATACAGAGAAGGACTACACCTTCTTAGGCTTCTATGACAGGATTAACCTTTTGAATATATCACCCAGGCAAAGACTGGATGATGTAGTCCTTTATATAAATGGTCTTCAGTTCGGAGCTACAGATTGTGCATTACCCATGATATGGGCTTTAGAGAACAAAGTTCAAGTAGACGCTTTCGTAATCTATACTGACAGTGAGACATGGTTCGGAGACATCCATCCCAACCAGGCTATAGCCGAATACAGGCAAAAGATGGACATACCCGATGCTAAGCTAATAGTGGTGGGGATGGTAGCCAATCGTTTCTCCATAGCCGACCCTGAAGACCCCAACATGCTGGATGTTGTTGGCTTCGATACCTCTACTCCTCAGCTTATCTCTGAGTTCATTCGGGGAGACATTTAACTCTAATACCAAAAATTGATAATTATTGTATTTTAAAACCAATTTCAAATATTAATATTATCTTCAGTATTGATTTTTATATAAACCTAATTTTATTTATTACCATAAATTAAATGAAATTGGTATAACATAGGTTTAGGAATCAAAAATCCCGGCTTAGTCTTTATGATATAGACATCACCGGGACTTTCATCTCTTATTTTCTCAATAATATTTTAATTCAATTTGCTTCTGTCGAATTTAGGATGACTTACACCCTGGAACAAATCATCAAAGCTGGTATGAGAGCGTATAATTAGCTGTCCATCTTTACCATCTTTACCAGGATTGCCAGGATTGCCATTCTCGCCGGGGCTTCCATTGCTATCAGAGCCTCTTCCGCCCATGCCGCCTTGTCCGCCACTGCCGGGGTCCCCACTTTCGCCACCGGTTTGCTTACGGTCGATATATTCAACGACGTCGCTTCCTTCTTTATAATGGATGGTTACATCACCTCCATCGCCAGCGTCACCGGCATTACCGCCGTTACCGCCGTTACCGCCGTCACCACCGTCAGTATCGGAGTCTTCAGTAGCCGGTCCGCCATCGCCACCGTCGCCACCATTACCGCCGTCACCACCGTCACCGCCACTTCCACCAGCTGCATTTATGGTGATGTTCTGGACTCTTGTTAGGTATAGCTTGCCATTAAGTTTATCGTAGTAGACTAACATGTTTCCGCTGACACCGGGTATAGCATTTCCCACATCATAGTATGCTATATCGAAGATGACCTCTTGAGCGTCGGTTCCATTAGTCCCGTTAGTACCGCTGGTACCGTTTCCTCCATCATCACCGTCTTCGCCTTCTTCACCATCCATGCCATCGGCTCCGTGAGAACCATCTGTGCCATCATTACCATCTGTTCCGGAGAAGTTCATCACGTTGAATCCATTCCAATCCACAGGCCATGTGTATACTTCTTCGTAGGGGTTATTGGCTACTTTGATGCTAAGTTCAAACTGGGTGCCATCTACAAAGTCGAAGCTTTCCGGATTAGCCAGTGCATAAACCGTTCGATTGTTAACTCTTTGGAAGTTCAACATGGAGTTGTTTGGGCTGAAGAAACCCAGATCGTTATAGTCTGGATCATTGATGGTTTCCCCGTCAGCCGTATATACCACAACTTTAATCTGATATGTTTTACCAGGCATCAGATAATCAGCTGGATATTGTGATACACCACCGCTTTTCGTAACTTCATACATAGCGGTATACATAGAACTAATTACTTTATCCCTAAGGGTTGTTGCGGCGCAACTCATAAATAGAATTCCTATTAAGAGGACCGCAATGATAAGAAATGCTTTTTTCATATTTTAGCTCCTAAAAGTCGTATTTTTACTATAATAACACTATTTTTTAAAAAATTGTCAACATATTTTTTACTTTTGTGAAAAAAATTATATTATTTACTAATCAAAAAATTAACTATTTTACCACTCAGAAAGCTAATCTTACCCTAATAAAAGTATATTAAAACCACATGACGAAATCTATATTAATGATTATCTTTATCATATGGGATATTAACACAAAATTCACAAATGTTATGGAGCTTTTTATATGATAGACACAAATTCATCAATAAACGATATACCCAAATCACGTGCATTATTAATATGCCTGTTGGGATATATAGTAGCATTTGCTACAGCCTTTTTTTTCGGCTACCTATTCAGAGACCTTCATCCGATATGGATTATTGCTATCGCCGATTTGACAGGAACAGTAGTAATTTTTGTATTCAGCATGATATTCAATAACTCTAGCTTCTATGACCCTTACTGGAGTGTAGCCCCTATACCAATAGCTATTTTCCTGATGTTATACGAAGTAACCCCTTATGAAGTAATGCTTCGAGAGGTGGTTGTCTTGATGTTGGTCTGTATATGGGGTATAAGGCTAACCTACAACTGGGCAAGTCAATGGAAAGGCTTCTCCCAGGAGGATTGGCGGTATGTAGATTTTCGGAAGAAGTTTCCCAAGCTATATTGGGTGGTTAGCTTTTTGGGTATACACCTTTTCCCGACTGTCATGGTCTTTCTAAGCTCTCTATCGCTTTATGTAGCTTTATCAGCAGAGAGGAATGCTTTCGGTCTCCTGGATGTAGTAGCGGTAATCATAACCCTTGGTGCCATCATAATCGAAGCTACATCGGATTTACAGCTCAAACAGTTCAAAACCCGTAAAGACCGGAAGAAAGGAGACATCATGTCTGAGGGTTTGTGGGCTTATTCCCGGCATCCAAACTATTTCGGTGAAGTCATGTTCTGGTTTGGGCTATTCGTGTTTGCTATATCCGCCAACCCATCCTACTGGTGGGTGATAATCGGACCATTGACTATGGCAAGTCTATTCCTATTTATAAGTATACCCATGATGGAGAAACACCTTATCAGGAAAAAGCCACATTATGAAGAGCATAAGAAGCGGGTCTCTCCCTTCTTTCCGTGGTTTCCTAATAAAGCAGATGAAGGAGATAAGGAAGAAGTCCTGGAAAACTGATTTTTTCTTATTAGCTATGTGAATATAGATTTTCGATTTCTTCTTTGTATTTTTCGGTTATCACATTCCTTTTTACCTTCATAGTGGGGGTAATCTCACCCTTCTCTATGGTTAATGGTTCGTGAATAAGTATAAATTTCTTAACAGATTCGTATTGAGCAAGATTTGAGTTTATCTCTTCCTCTAATATCTTTCTGAATAATGTCTTAATCTTTTTATTATCTACAAGTTGTTTATTATTTTCAAAGTCTATTTCATTTTCTTTAGCATAATTCTGAAGTTGTTCTAAATCAGGAAGAATTATAGCTGATGCGAATTTACGGTTTTCCCCTATAACGACAAACTCTTCTATAAAGCTATTTAGCTTAGCGATATTCTCTATTTTCTGCGGAGCAATATACTTTCCACCAGATGTCTTCATTAAATCCTTTTTCCTGTCTACGATTTTGATGTATCCTTCATCATCTATCTGTGCCACATCGCCTGTTTTAAGCCAGCCATCATCGGTCATAGTCGCTTTAGTAGCCTGCTCATTCTTGTAGTAACCTTTCATCACATTAGGACCCTTTACTAACAGCTCGTTTTCGTCTCCAAGTTTTACTTCTGTGCTTTCCAACGGTAGACCAACAGTACCTATCCTATTATCGTATATGTTGTTGGAGGATACGATAGGACTTGCTTCGGTTAAACCATATCCTTCTAGAGGGTAGATACCGATTCCATTAAAAAAGAAAGCTATATGCTTCGGTAAAGCAGATGAGCCGGATTGGACAAAAGTCAGATTACCTCCAGTCTTCTCTTTTATCTTTTTATAAACCAATGCATTAGCAATTCCTTTTTGTAGTTTAAGGAAGAAAGGAACTCGCTTTCTGTCATTCTTAATCCTTCCTACCTTCAAGGCTACCTTCTTTGCCCAGTTGAAGATTGATTTCTTTAATCCTCCGGATTTGTTAGCACTGCTTTCTATCCTGCTGTATATCTTCTCATAAACTCTAGGAACCCCCACGAGGAAGTCAGGTTTAGTCTCTATCATGTCCCTGCCTAGTGTTCCCAGGTTCTCAGCATAGCTTAAGCTAATCCCGCCTGATATCATATTATAGTTACAGGTTCTTGCGTAGGCATGGCTTAATGGGAGGAAAACCAGTGAATCGGAATATGGTTGAAGTCTTAACCTCTCATAAGACTCAACAGCATTGGTCACGAAGTTCCTATGGTCAAGCATAACGCCTTTTGGCTCTCCGGTAGTGCCTGATGTATAGAGTATGCTGGCGAGGTCGTCTTCTGTAATGGATTTGGCTATCTGGTCTATGTGTTCCTTGCCTTTCTGGTCAATGATGTCTTTGCCCTCCTTCTCCAATTCAGATAAAGTGGTGATGTTATTGCTTTTTTCAGGTTCTCCATCAAACAAGACATATTTTTCTATCTTTGATAATTTATCTTTATCATTGGGTATCTTGTTTAGTAGGTGTTTATCAGCGATAAAGATGAATTTGGATTCGGAATGGACTAATAGCTCTGCCTGTTCGTTTCCCGTTAACGAAGGATAAATAGGAACGCTAATTAGTCCAATAATCATCATACCAAAATCGACCAAAGACCATTCATATCGCGTATCAGATATCAGACCAATCTTGTCACCCTTTTTGAGACCAAATGAGTTTAATGCTGCAGCTATGTTGTAAATTCTATTCAGAGCTTCCTCTCCGCTTATTGGTTCCCATTTATCCTCTTTTCTATACTTAATGAAGGGTCTTTCTTTGTATAATTCGGGTAATGCTTGAGCCATATCGGCTAAGGTTTTCATGTTTACACCTCTTTATAATAGCTTATATTTAGAATGATTAATTGAATAAATAATCATCCTGATATATAATATAATATTTTTATTATCAGACAATAAGAGCAGTTTATAAAAAAATTAATCATCAAAAAAATTTTATTGGTTTAAATAGATATGGATTGTCCTTCCTTAGAACAGAATAGATCGATATTAGAATTGGTTTGTCTAGCTAAATCTTTAGCATAAAGCTGGATGTCTTCAAGTTCCTTATCCGTCCTGTTATAATGGTGATGAAACAAAGCTAATCTTTTTACCGATGATTTCAACCCCATTTCTACCGCATAATCTATCGTAGAATGACCGAAACCTATATGTGAGTCATATTCCTCTTTCTTATACTCAGCATCATGTATAAGCAAATCAGCTCCTCTAGCAAAACTTACCATCCTATTATTCATATCTTCAACATATTGCTTGGCTTGCAGGTATTCTTCTTTTTCTTCTTCCTCATATTCACTTCCTGAAAAAAGATTTCGGTAAGATTCGGTATCATACATGGTTACTACTACTTTGTTTTTATACTCAATTCTATAACCCAGTGTAATAATAGAATGGTTTAGAAACATAGAACTTATATTAAATTTGTTGATATTAAAACTTTCTTCTGAAATTTCGACATACTCAATCTTTGCTTTTAACTGGTCAGATTCAATGGAAACTTCTTTCTGAAATAAGATATCTCTCAAAGATGCACTAAAGTTAACCAGTGACATAATAACCACCTTACTATCTCTGTCATATAGTGGATGGAATGATGGAAAACCCATTATATGTCCCGGATGGGTATGGGTAAGTAGGATATGATACTCTTTAGCTATTTTATCGCTATCCCTTAAAGCCTCCGATAGACCTATCAAACCACTACCGGCGTCTATTATCAACCGTTCATCATCATCACCTTTTAATTCTATACACGGTGTATTATATCCATAATCAGGTGTATCCTTGCTAGATGATGGATTTACTCCTCTAACGCCCCAGAATTTAACTTTCATCATAATTATCTTCCTTATATATGATTAGATTCTTCTGCAAAAAAGGCAATTCTTCAAAGAAGAATCCCCCTAAATCCACTCGTCTTCTGCGAAGATGCAAATAAGAGGGACTTGAATTTCTATATTATTCCCCCCTTCGATAAGGTTGGCTAGGGGATTCTCCGTTTAAATCTTTAATAATAATGAAGAACAACCTATGATTACTCTAATCTAATTAAATTGATATGAACAAAATGCTCATCTTTTTTACATACACAAAGCAATATTGAGCGGCACATTTTTTTACATCGCAGCCAACTCTTTTGCGATGCCTTCTGAAAGAGGTTTGTCTAAGACATTCTTCAAATATTTCAAAAAATGAATTCCAATTTTCCAATCACATTTTAATCTTTCGCTTATACTACTTATAGGATTAGACAGCAATTGTTCTATAGAAAAAGATATTCGGGTGTTATCATTGCCATAAGCTATCTTACAACATTCTTGTTTTAGGTTCAAGAGAAGTAATTGAACAATAGCAATAATATAAAACTGGATATATAAACCGTTTTCACTCTCATTTAACAAGTGTGAGCCGTTAATACTATTCTTTAAATAATTGAATAATAACTCTATTTGCCATCTACAAGCATAAAGAAAGATAATTTCTTCTGCTGTTAAATCTAACCTGTTAGTTAATATCTGATAATGTTTACCACCAAACTTAAAACTAACAACACGATAGTATTGTTGGTGAGGATCATTTTTAAAGATTATTAATACATCTTTTACTTTTCCAAAAGCGTAACACTGATAATCAGAAAAGATATGTGTATTATAGTTCATGTTATTTCTAATTCTAATTACAAAATAGGCTGATTTTTCACAAAAGGAATTAAATAGGTCAAAACTCACATATCCTCTATCAGCAATGTATGTAACGCCATATTGTATCATATCTTTTAACATTTTAATCTCACTTTCAACAGCTTTTGTTATCTTGAAAGACTGTATGACCATTTCATTAAGACCTAACAACAAATGAAGCTTTATCCCGTTTTTTGTTGATTTATATTCAGCCCAATCAGCTCTTACACTAATATCAAACTTAGAACCATCTATAACACATAATTTACCAAGAAGATCTATTTCAGGGATTCTTACAAAACTAAGACTTCCAAGTAATTTAGTAAATAATTCTTTGAATGTCATACTCGAAAATCTTGTAAATGCGTCTCTAATTGTAGTCCAAGGCGTTTCTTTTATCCTAAGTTTATTATTCTTTAGTTCTGTTGATAAAAGTCTTAAACTGTCAACTCTATAGAGAAAATAAAACACCAAACTTTCTATAAAATCTTTTATAAAAAAGGTTCTTGAGCTTTTATCTTCCTTACAATTTTCTATTGTTTTTTATTAACTTTGAGTAAAGTATTTATTATCTTTTTGAAAGTTATTTTTAAGTTTTTCATGTCTTTTATACCTTATGTTTTTATTTAAAAGATATGAAAAACTTTTTCTAAAAAGAACTACCATAAGCAAAAATTATACCGCTCACTAATGATGTTAATTACATTTTACAATAAGTCGGCTTTCATCACCCGACTAAAGTCGAGGGCTTTCTCACCGACTTCTCATAGAAGATGGGATAATATCCAAGAAAATATATTAGATATTATTTAAGCCAGTTAACAAGAGCCCGATACTTGTGCGCCTCTTCGATAGGCTGTTTATAGTCCTTCAGATGACCAAAACACTCACCACCGAACCAAGCACCAGCAAGATGGAACATAACGATTAAACCACCATCTGTTAATTCACGCCACCCATTTAGATAATGCATATATAGGTCATACATTTCTGGTCTCTCATTTATCAATGTAGGTATATCTCCCAGTGATTCATCATGCCAGCTTACAATATGCTGTCCTGCTTCGTAAGTAATGAATTCCCATCCGCGGTCATCGGCTACCTTTTTATTAGCAAGCATGTTTGATCCATATTCTGCTGTAGGGTCGTAAATTTGGTCGATGACTTTTTTCAACTCATCGAATATCTTATCAAAGTCAGACTCGGATGGTTTAGGTAAAGCATCCTTCATAGCCTGTGTTAAATCTTCCTGTTCGTTATTACCCCAATACGGTGCTATCGCTGCACCATAGAATAGTTCAGTGTATCCGAGTCTGTCTACTTCTTCCGCAGCTAACTCAAGAGGATTACTCCATCCTGATTGTCCCGATAGTACGCATCTTACACGGCTATCGTCTGTAAACTCTTCGTGGAAGATGGAACAAACCTCACCCGTTCTTTTACCGAAATAATGATGCATGGTGTATTCTTCATAAGGATGATCGCCTGTGTAGTTTTGTGATTGCTGATACATCCAATCATGCTGGGGGAACCAGTAGTTCCAATGTTCATTTGTATACTCTACATAGACATGTAACCCATCGTCAAGGTTATCACGTATCATACGGGCGAGTTGCCTAACGAAGTCATCGGTAGCCCTATGTGGTATGTTTGTCCACATGTCTTTATCTAATTTATTAACCAGTTCAAGTTGCATCTCATACGGAACTCCCTGTGCAAACTCTGGATTGAACTCATCACCCCAGGTATAGTTATCCATCTTTGCTCTTTCACTCCATTCCGAAGGTGAATAATCGGTGTTAACCATTGTCCAATCAGCAAATCGGATAGGGCTAAATGGTTCGAGCAATTCATTCAAATGAGGGGACATGATATCCGTCGATGTATCATCATAACCCGGAGCGTATAGACGAATGTTCTTAATGTAGTCTGCAGGATTGGTTTCTCTTATTACAATGAATAGTGAGTTCTCTTCCTCATCCGGATTGAATGTGAATGTCTGCTTCCTTGCATCAGTTGATGTCCATTCCAATGTCTCAATCTCATTCATCACAACAGAAATGGTTCCACTTCCTTCCCAGATTAGAGTATATTCACCCGAAGGAGCGATTTCCTTTCTCCACCCTAGGAAGATAATCATCCTGGCGGCTTGGTTTGACTCCAGAGATGTCGGGTAGCCGTTCTGGTCGAAAGGGATATCTCTTTGGTCTTCCCACTCAGAACCATCCGGGTCGAATGAAAGCCAGTGACTTCCTTGCTTTGTCAGTTCCATGAAAGGTAGTAGGAAATCATAATAGCTAACATAGTAAAGCCCCATTCCCATATTCTCACCTGTTCCTTCATAAGGGTTCTTTGGAGAACATGTTAAGTTAGTAAGAATCGTGATTATCAAGATAAATAGAATTATTTTTTTCATTTTTTATCCTTTATTAGTGGTTTATTTGTATATTATTCACCTTCTTAACATATGGATATATATCACATGGTAATGTTTTTTCAATAAGAATTATATATTATTTTATTAATATAAAAATACAAGGATTTATAAATATGAATAACCATAAGATAACATTATTAATCGATGCTGATGATACTCTTTGGGAGAATAACATATATTTTGAGGAAGTTATTAATATTCTTGTTAAGATAATCAAAGAGAAAACATCTCTCAGAGAGGATGATATTAAAGATTGTATATGGGAAAAGGAAAAGATTGTCGCTAAAAAACATGGTTATGGGAGCAAAAGTTTCGTAAAAGCTCTACGAGAAGTAATAATCGAGTTGATACCCGAGCTTGAGGATGAACACGATGAGATTTTCCAGATATTAGAAGTAGAGAGGAAAAAGATATATGAACATCCTATTAAGTTTTTCGAAGGTGTAGAAGAACATCTGGAAGTTCTAGCTGGGAAATACAATCTAATACTAGTTACCAAAGGCGATAGGATGGAGCAATCGGGAAAAATCGAACGAGCCAAAATCAAACATCATTTTAAGCATATCGAAATACTGCCTGAGAAGCACCCGGATGCTTATGAGGAAATCATTAAAAAACATAAACTTGATAAGAAGCTAACCTGGATGATCGGGAATAGTCCAAAATCTGATATTAATCCTTCCAAAAAAATTGGACTTAATACCATACTAATCCCATACCATCTAACATGGGAGCTGGAGAAGGATGTCGTTGAGAAGGGAGAACCTGAAACCATAGTATTGGAAAGGTTCATCGATATTGATAAGCATATCACAGAAATTGTAATAAAACTGAAAACCAAATAACACCAAACGAAACCTATATTAAATAATCAATATATCGATAAATAAACAAAACAGGGACTATAACATGAGTAATATTAAGAAAGACATTATCGAAATCTATATGATGGTTAAAGATAAAATAGAAGACCGATTGAATGAGTTTCATCAGCTATGGAAGAATGGTACGGATTATGATATCTTTGTCGAATTGTGTTTCTGCCTGCTAACCCCTCAGTCAAAGGCATTCACTTGCTGGGATTGTGTTAAGAAACTGGATTCTAAAGATTTGCTCTTGAAGGGTGATGATGCCTTGCTTGCGGGTGAGATTAAAGGCTATGCCCGTTTCCATAACACAAAAGCAAAAAGGATTGTGGAAGCTAGAGAGAAGTTCGCCAAAAATGGCAAAATCAATATCAAAAAACAGCTATCATCTTTCGATAATGCGAAAGAAATGCGAATTTGGCTGGTGGATAATGTCAAAGGTTTGGGTTATAAAGAGGCTAGCCATTTCATCAGGAATATAAGTTTCGGTGACGATATAGCAATATTAGACCGGCATATATATAAAAATCTATTCCTGCTTGGGGTTATCGATGAGGTACCAAAATCAGTAAATCCTAAAACCTATGTGGAGATTGAAAATATGATGCGTAAGTTTACCAAGAAGATTAAAATCCCAATGTCACACCTTGATTTTGTCTTATGGTATAAGGAAGCGGGGGAAATCTTTAAATAGATAATTAGTAGCTCATCTGTTTTCTCGGTCTATGTATAAAGTAAAATGTCTCTCTGCTATTTCATTTAATGGTGAGTATACTTCATCTTCTCCTCTTTCTGAAAAGTATATAGCATAGACTCTCTTATCATGACGGTTTTGGAAATGCCTGACCAAATCTTCATCAATATCCGAGAACCCGTCAGTAAAGATAAGGGCAACATCAGAGCCATCTTCAAGCTGTAAGAAATGTTCCAAGGGTGCATCGAAATCCGTACCGCCTCTTCCGATAAAATCTCCCTGAGAGATGGATTTAATGGATAGCGGATATACCCTTATATCAAAACCATAGCATTCTTCATTCCTATCACCAGATGAGAACTTGAAATCGTCAAACTGTTTTATTATCCAGCTAATATAACCAATATAATTCCACATCGAAGCTGATGTATCGATATAGAGAGCTATCTGATGTTTGTTTCCTTTTATATAATCCTCGCTTTTATTCCAATATAACGGGATGGCATCATTCACTCCCATAGCATTATAGATAATACCAATTCTATTCAGGAACAGAGGGTAGACCATCAACTGGTCTTTCTCTTCCAGAGTATTCCTTAAATCTTGTGTGATTTTGGATAGCTGTCTGATATGTCTAATCTCTTTTACAAACTCCATTAAGGGGTCAGTATTCATAGGTTTTACATCTACTCTAAATTCCTCAAAGAATGAGCTACTACCATAATGACTGGTCTTAATCTTTACATCCCTGCTTATATTATCCTCGAGGGTTTTATTATTGATTCCTTTCTGGTCAAGTACCTCTCTCTCTTTAGTAATCTTCATATCTCTATAAGTAATACCGAATTTTCTTTGAGAGGTATCGGGTATTCTAAATGGATTATCATTACTTCTGAATGATTCTTTAACTCCTCTGCTATTCTCATTCTTTTTTTTCCGATGTTCCAGTTCCATTAGTTGGTAGTATATAGACTCGGGATTCGGCATCTCTGTATTATCCCATATATCGCTATAAATCTTTCTTAGTTTGATATCCTGGATGGCCTCTTTTTCTACATCAGCTATGCATAAGATGAGTTCGCATTCATAGCATGGAGCGGTGTATAACTTGAATAATGGGTCGGACTTTTCCTGATAGGCTATCTTTAGTAATTTGTTTATGCTTATATCTAGGACGATATTAGCCCGTTTTTTATCATCAAACTTGTAGTTAAATCCGTTATAGAATGCACGATGGAGTATTTCATGCCTGAGTAGCATTTCTATGGTTAGTTCGGATTTTTCTTCTACTATATGTCTATTGATGAGTATTTCTTCGGTATGGTTAGCCTGGTTATAAATCCAGCATGCGTTTTGAACATGGTCGTCGATTCTGATTATGTCAATGCTATCCAAATAGCTTAGTCCGAGTTTTCGAATTACATTGACCAGTTTGATTTTATTTAGATTCTCGTTAGATATGTTACTCATTGTAAATCATTCGTCTAGTTTTTCCAATTCTTCTTTTACGCTTTCATCATAGCTGATTTCTTCTTCGAAGAATCCTTCTTCAGGCATTATACGTCTCTTTTTGACTTCAGCTTCTTCGGCGTTATATCTGAATAGTAATGGCATTTCGTAATCAGTTTTTACTGGGAAGCTTCTCTTTCCCGCTTTAATCTCGACTTTGGTATATGTTATTTTTCTTACGATTAGTTGTGATCTTTCAATAATAACATATTTCCTTTTTTCATATTCATCGAATTCCTTCTTTTTTTCGGAGAATTCTACGACTTTTTCGTTATGAGCTCTTCTTATGTTGATAAATCGTCTATAGTTGATTTTGCTTATTTTTTTTCTATTGTATTTCTTTTTTATCTTTTCCAGGAGGTGTCTTGCTTTTTCCATATAGTTTTTGATAGCGGTAAGTTCCATAACAATATCGTATTGTTCCCGTCTAAGTTCCATATCCACACCCAGGTCAACCTTTGTTGGTGTATAAGACTTAGATCCAAGTATATTACACTCTAATATCTTACCTACACCGACATAACCCCCGGAAATCATGCCTTTCCCTCTCCTACATATGATATTACCGTTAGCATAAATCTCACTATGCATTATATCAGTGAATACTTCTATATCACCAGAGCAGTAAACCTTAGCACCTTCGATGAACTTAGCTCTCAGATTGCCTTTACATTTTATCAAAGCATTGCCATCTCCGCTAACACCTTTATCCAATATGATATTGCCATTAACCGACTCGATCCTGGATTGATATACATTACCCTTGATTAATATGTCACCGCCTGCTTTTACTTCAAACTCGCTTAATACGTCTCCACCTATAGCTACATCTCCGTTAAAATCTATGTTTCCTGTGGAGTAATCTACATCCATTGGAATAATAAGCAGATTGGTTATCATGATTTCGTTTCTCTGGTTAAGCTGTGGTAAACCTTCAATCCTAGCGATAACCTTTAATCCGTCTTCTGATAGCTTAACATTCTTACCAAGCTTGAACTCTTTGTCGAGACCCGCATTTGCTTCAATAGCTTTTCCCTGTACAGTCATACCATTTTCACCCTTGGTAGCGGGTATCTTCTCAGCAAGAACAGCTCCAGGTTTAACAGGTTTATATGCTTTAATCTCTTTAAAATCTATATTGCCTTCTTCATCTTCGGCAATGTCCTCTCCTCTATGAAAGATGTCGACTTTATACTCTATGAAAGCATCAGTACCTGGTGTTGGCAGATAACCTTTAGCGATTAAGACATTTCTTCGGGGTTGCGTTTCAACCAAGTAATTGATGTTTTCTTCTATTATGCCGTAACTGATATCCTTTTCTTCTATAGCCTTAAGGATGGATTCTTTGGTTATCCTTCCCTGTTTATCGTTTCGAGGAATGTTTAATTTGATATATGCTTTGGTTTTATCCTTGGTTATTCGTAATAGTATTCTTTTATCGACTTTCGATGGTTTAAAGCTATCATCGATAGGTTTGCCGGTATCCTTTTCTACCTTTTCCGTTTCTTTTTCTTCTTTTTTATCAAAGGATTTATCCTGGTTAAGCTCTTCTATCTTAGTTTTTAGTCTTTTTATGCTGGCGTTACCCTTTTTGGCTAGTTCAATAGCTTGACTTATATTCCTCAGAACTTTCTCATATAGAGTTTCCAACTGAGGATATGAGTAACCCACTTCCGTATCTATACCATATTTAAATACTTTCTCTTTTAAATTTGTTTGTGTTCTTAGGATATCTTTTTCAATTATTGAGAAAATACTTTCGAAATCAGATTGTATATCTTTAAGTATATTGATTATGAGGTCTAGTTTTTCCGAGTATGATTTATTATTCTCAAGTTCGTATAACTTATCAGCCAGTTCGATAAGAGAGTTTCTTAAATCTCTGGTTTTTTTACCTATAGACTTAATAGATTCAGTATACTTTTTGCCTTCATTATGAAATTCTTCTACGATTTCAGGATTTTGTGAGTCATAATATTCCCTAGAATGACCTTTCATAACAAGGATGACTAGTCTTATGTCTATAAGTTCATTACTTGTTAAGTTAAAAGCTGTCTGGAACTTCTCATAAAGATCTTTGAGATATTGATAATATTCATTTAGTAAAGTTTGTTCATTTAACATTTACCCAACCTAAATTGTTGTGATGTAATTATTTATATATTATAATATATCTACATATCTATGCCTACATATGTAGATATTGTTTATATC
>CAYUUC010000026.1:0-22727 GCA_964447635.1 uncultured Spirochaetia bacterium | reverse complement strand
CCCGTTTAAACGGGATAAGTATCCATAAGAGTAATTGCAAAAACTTCCTCAAG
This sequence comes from uncultured Spirochaetia bacterium, assembly GCA_964447635.1. Taxonomy (GTDB): domain Bacteria; phylum Spirochaetota; class UBA6919; order CAYUUC01; family CAYUUC01; genus CAYUUC01. The sequence goes on along the minus strand of CAYUUC010000026.1, from coordinate 22,674 downwards.
CTGAAAGAGCAGGCGATAGAAAAGGAACAGGAAAGCAGGATAGTCAAAGCTAATTGGAGAATCGCCGACATATCCAAACCTATCAGGGCAGAATTAATCACACTGGAGGATGATCAAACCATTTCCAGCATATACGATATCGTAAAGAGGAGTCATGCAACTATCATTAGAATGAACACATATAAACTCGCTCAGAACCGGACTAAGATACTCCTCGTGATAAGGACTGTGAAGACAAATAAGTACCAAAAGTCAAAGCTGTTCAAACTCTTAAACTCATCAAGGTATGTGTTAAAGGTCAATGTCCTGGATTAACTCAGATATGCCTATAGCTTTCTTGCGAAATTGTAACTCATCATTACCGGTATTAAGATAAAAACCATAAACAGCACACAGAATAATACCAGTAGAAATACATTAAATGTGATAAAGAAGCACACCACACCTAATATGATGAGTGGTAAGGACCAAATCATCATCAATTTTCCGGAATGCTTATTGATTTTATACCAGTTTCCGTCAGACTCGAAAGACTTTTTAAACCTGGCTCCATACACTCTGTTCATCTTTACCGAACCTTTATACAGGGGTATAGCTAATCCAAAAAGTAAAAGACCTATAAAAATGAAAGACGAACCTATTATAATACTTATTATATAATCCATAATTAGTATCCCTCCTACACTAAAATTTAAAAGCAAAGTCTAATTGAATTATAATAATAAAAAAAGCAAAAGATAATAACATAAACTGTACCAAATCTCTTGTTTATAAGGATATAATTCATTATTTTATTAATCAAAGCTATTTTAGAATCATACATAGGCTAGCGGTGGGAAAATGAGAAAGAAAGCTATACTCTTTATAGAAAGAACGGAGAAACATATAGAATACTTGACCAAAGAGCTTGTTAAGAATTTCTCCCCTCATTATGATATCGAAACGATAATAGGCGAAGAAACAGGCTTAGCAACTTTCAATGAACTGGTATCTGATGGGGTGGAGATACCGGTAATCATCTTATCCAGTACTGAGGACGAGAATCTCATCCTGGAGATCACCCGTATATCACCGAAGACCTTCCTAATACTCCTCACCGAAAACCCTCAGAGTGACTTCATATGCGGGATAAGCGAGAATGAGAGTCTGTTCAGCTGTATCAAAGAGCCATGGCTTATCGAAGACTTATTACTAACCGTAAGGCAAGCGATAAAGAGCTATTACCGGGAGAAGAACCTCTCATCCATCATATCTATAAGTCAGCATATAAGCTCTATACTCGATATAGAAGAGCTTTTAGAGCGTATCATGGTTACCGCAGTCGGAATAAGCGGTGCACAGCGGGGATACCTCTTCATGTTCGACGAAAAGAGTCAGGAACTCGAAGTCCGTGCTTCCCAGAACATAAGCGGTATGTCTGAGATACCCCAGGTCTTGCGATACCTGGTGGATAAGGTGTTCGGGACGGGTAAGGAGCTTCTGATTGTCGATAACAATGTAGAAGATGATTATGTTAAGTATGAAGACATTGCTAATTGCGGTTTGCTTTCGGTTATATGTCTCCCTGTAATACATCAGGGTAGGAAATGGGGTGTATGCTATCTGGATAACCCCATAGGTTCGGCTTTCTTCACTGAAGATGATGTGGAGATGCTCAAAGTGCTCATGACCCAGGCGGGTATTGCCATCGAGAATGCGAGTCTGTATAAGGGATTGGAGAACAAGGTCAAGGAAAGGACAAAAGAGCTGAGAATGGCTTATAGTAAATTGAATGAAGCTCATAACGAACTTAAGAAAGACCTATTATTGGCTAAAAGGGTGCAGAAAAACATTCTACCCAAGAACCTCCACCTTATAAAGCATTTCGACTTCTTCATCAAGTATATACCCATGGGAGAAGTCGGGGGCGACTTCTACGATATATCAACCATAGGCGACGACTACATTAGGATTTTCATAGCCGATGCTACCGGACATGGTGTCCAGGCAGCTCTTATAACGATGGTGATAAAGGAAGAGTATGAACGGCTCAAATCCATCATGGGGACACCTTCTGACTTGATACACTTTTTGAATAATGAGTTCATAAGGACTTACGAGACGATGGAGATGTTCTTCACCTGCTTCGTTGTTGATATAGACTTGAAAGGTAAACGGCTTACCTATACCTCCGCCGGTCATCCCCCCCAATTGCTGATACATGGCAATGAAGTAATAAATCTATGTTCTACCGGTGCTATGATAGGGACTATCGAGAACTTCCCCTATAAGATTAACGATTTTTCTTTCACCATCGAAGATAGACTCATCTTATTTACTGATGGGGCTTACGAGCAGTTTAACTCCATAGGTGAGGAATATGGACAGGATAGACTCATCGACAACATCAGGGATAATAAGTATAGACCGGTAGAAGACATACTGGAAGAGATAATGAGTGAACTTAATCTCCATATAACCAACAATAAGGTTAATGACGATATAACCATAATCGGGGTTAGTCCTAGGAATGATTCTTGAACAAGTGTCTGTGATAAATTTGATTTTTTTTTATTACATAAAATTGATATGGTTAAATGGCTTCTATTTTATTATACTTGAATTGCGTATTTCACTATGAATTAGATAGAAACATAAAAAGGGTGTAATATGGATTTTTGGTGGATATGGATATTAGCAGGAATAATATTCGCTATAGTAGAAATATTTACTCCAAGTTTCGTCTCCCTTCCGATAGGTATAGCCTGTATCATAACGGGATTGGTCTCCCTGATACCAGCGGTTGGTGCGAGTTTAGCCATTCAGCTGGTTGTGTTTGCAACAGGCATCGTTACCCTGATATGGGTAAGCCGACCCTTAGCCAAAAGACTGAATGCTAACAATCCTAAATCGATTACCAATGTTAATGCTCTTATCGGTAAGATAGGCAAGGTGACTATTGAGATTAATAATGAAGAGTCTACAGGTTATGTTAAGATAGGTGGTGAAGAGTGGTCGGCGAGGAGTGTTACCGATGAAGTAATCCCCGAGGGAGAGAGTGTCTTCGTTCAGGAGATAGAAGGGAACAAGTTAATCGTAACGAGTATGTCTTTAATTGAATAATTAAAATTATAATAAATATTGGAGGTATGCATGAACCCAACCACTATAGGTTTGATAATAGCGGGTGGAGCTGTGGCTTTACTGCTTATCATCATTATAAGCGGGTTAAGGCAGGTAAAACAGGCTGAAGTATATATCATAGAAAGGTTAGGTAAATACAAGAAGACACTAGAAAGCGGTCTTAACTTTATTATGCCGTTTTTCGATAAACCCAGAAACATACTCTGGAGGTATGCAATAACAGATTCTCATGGTAGAACATCTTATATAACCCGGGAAACATATAAGATTGATATGAGGGAGACAGTCCTCGACTTCCCCAGACAGAATGTTATAACCAAGGATAATGTAGGCATAGAGATAGACGCACTACTATATTTCCAAATAACAGACCCGGTCAAAGCCGTATATGAGATAACCAACCTACCAGATGCCATCGAAAGACTAACTCAGACCACACTTAGAAACATCATCGGCGAGTTGGAACTCGATGAGAGCCTTACCTCTAGGGATGCAATAAACACAAAACTCCGGATAATATTGGATGAGGCTACGGATAAATGGGGGGTGAAGGTTAATCGGGTGGAACTAAAGGACATAACCCCGCCCACCGATGTAAGAGAAGCAATGGAAAAGCAAATGAAAGCAGAAAGGGATAGAAGGGCTCAAATCTTGGAAGCCGAGGGAGAGAAACAAGCCGCTATCCTTAAAGCTGAAGGAGAGCAAGAATCAAGGATAAAAAAAGCCGAGGGAGAGAAACAAGCCGCTATCCTTAGAGCTGAAGGATCGGCAAAATCCAGAAGAATGATAGCCGAAGCTGAAGCTGAAGCCATACAGAAGATACTCCTTACCAGTGCAGAAGAGGGAATAGACATGGACAAGTATGCAACCACTATAAGGTATCTGGTGGCTCTTAAGTATATGGACTCGCTCAAAGACATATCACATGGTAAAGAGACTAAGACCGTGTTTATGCCCTATGAAGCAACAGGGGTTCTTAGTTCTCTCGGTTCTCTAAAAGAGATGTTTAAAGAAGATCAATAACTTTGAATAAAAAACCTATAATAAAAAACCAAGCATCAAAGAGGTAATCAATATGCCGGAAATAAAAGGGAAACTCAATTACCTAAAGACATTCATTATTGGTCTGGGATTCTTTACCACGGGTGTATCCTGGGCTTTATACAATTCATATATGCCGATATTCCTTCAGGACTACATACCAAGCTCGATAGTCATAGGTATAATCATGGCATTGGATAATATCGTCGCTATCTTCTTCTATCCGCTTATCGGCTCTCTATCGGATAGGATACGTACACCGATAGGAAGGCGAATGCCCTTTGTCCTTATCGGCATACCGATAGCGTCGGTCTTCTTTGCCCTAATCCCCTTCGATAAAACCATAGCATCATTATTGGGTTATAGTCTGCAGGGCGACCTTACAGCGGCGTTTGTGATAAGGATGATTTTCGTGATGACTTTCATTATAGGCATGACCATATACCGCTCCCCGGTTATAGCTTTGATGCCGGATGTCACCCCGGATAAGCATCGAAGTACAGCTAACGGTATCATAAACCTGATGGGTGGTGTGGGGACTGTCTTCGCCTTCTTCGTCGGGTCACGTTTATATGAGATAGATAAAGCATTGCCTTTCATCGTTACATCGATTATCATGGTTATATCTATGATTCTGATGTTTCTCCTGGTGAAAGAGCCGAAAGTCCCTCCGGTGACTAAGGAGAAGGAGGATAAGGTAAAGATCATTCCGGCTATGAAAGAGGTATTCTTTGATAAGGATAAGAGTGCCTTATTTATACTAATGGCGGTACTGTTGTGGTTCATGGCATATCAAGCCCTGGAAACATGGTTCACAACCTATGCTAAGGAAAACCTCGTCCAGCAGGAAAGCATAAATAGTCTGGAGAAGACCGAAGGTTGGGAGATAGAAGTGGATGATGGCTCTCTTAGGTATGTATCATCTAAAGGCTCTGTTGCGATAAATAATGGAGATACGATAATCATGCTTCCGGAGAGGGAAGGCATCGAGCCGGAAGAGAATGAGACCCTCATCAAGAAGTCAGATAGGGTGGTGGTTCTCTCAGCTGATGGTGGTTATCATACAGTGACCGAGGATTACGACTATCTATTCCCCAAGGATGGAGATAAGCGGTTAATCCTCGCAGACAACGGCAAGGTATTGATAGTGAGTGGTCGGATAGAAGAGGATGTGACAGATATAACATCTAGGTATACCATCGCTGATGGGTCTCAATGCTCGATTGAGCTTGAAGATAACTTCTGCAGGTGGGTAAAGGAGAACGAAGCCAGCAATGCCATAACCTATTTCGGGTTGATGTTCATCTTGATAAGCATCCCGGCCGGGATCCTTTCCAAGAAAATAGGCAGGAAGACGACAATAATGATAGGTATAATAGGTCTGATGGTGGTCTTAGGTATATCGATATTCATCCGTGATATCCACTTTTTAACTGCAGTTCTGTCTGTTGGGGGTGTATTCTGGGCTTTCATCAATATCAATTCTATAACGATGGTTTGGGAGATAGCCACCAACGAAAGGCTGGGTACATATACCGGCTTGTATTACTTCTTCAGTCAGGCTGCAGCGGTAACGGCGCCTCCTTTATTCGGTCTCTTCTTTGATTTCATCGGATTAGAGGTGTTGTTTCCGGTATCGATTGGCTTTTTTGCATTAGCACTTCTATTTATGAGTATGGTAAAGAAGGGCGAGTATGTAGAGAAAGCTGACTTGGAAGAAAACTCTCCTATAGATGTATTTGATTAACCATCCTCATATTTACTATTCAAATATTGAAAAAACCCTTTTTTAGTTTATATTCTTAGTTGACAAGGTCATGTAATAAACAACATGTTAATTTGACAAGACCTTTATTTTAAATAACGGGGACAAGTATAAAAATTCAATTATTAAAAAAAATTATAAATTCAGGAAATCCCTAATAGGAATGAGAATATTCATTTATTTTTAGATAAATCAACTCTAATAAAGAAAATTTTCCAAAAGAATCCGGAATTTTTTCATTTTATCTTTTATAGAATCGTAGTATATTAATAGGTAGAAATATATTCATTCTTTTGAAACCAATTTAAAATTTTTTATAAATCGAGTAAAATTACGAGGTAAAACCTTATGACAGATAACATTTTTAGAAAAGCTATTATATTAATCATATTAATTATACCAGTATTAACATTATCTAGTTGTCTCGAATTTTTTAAACCTGATGAAGCACCCGATGTAACCATTAAGATAGAAGAATTCTCCTATAATGAAGGAGATATACATGAAACGGATACCGGATATTGGTATGAATTTTGGTGGAAGACCGCTGCGGATGCAGAATCAATCCTTTATCGATATCAGCTGGGAGAGAATGAAACAATCGAAGATTATGAGGGAGCCGACTGGGAAGACATACCATGGGATGAAGATGTAGGTAAAGGAAGCATAGGTTGGCCAGAAGACCCCAAGTACCATGACGACGCAAGGTACAGATATCTTAGGGATAAGAACACAGCCTTCTTCGCAGAGCAAAGATATATCATAGGAATAGAAAGCAAGATTGAGACTACCAACTATCCCGAACCTTTCCTGGGAAGGTTTATATATAATAAAGAGATTCTGGTCAATCCTGCCGTACCGAAAAACGGAATATGGTTCCAGTTTAATTACCAGCAAGACGACCATTATGCGGATAGAGGAGACTTCATAGCAGGTGTATGGAAAGATATAGCAGATTATGGACAGCAACCTGCCCGTACCGAAGTGATTGGATTTGATGAGTATAATCCGGATACACCATACTTTTTACCGGCTTATGCTTATCCTGTTTACCAATTTAGAGTATTCAGGGATTATAATGAAGACGGTTATTATACACCTTTGACTGACCCTTCACATACCAGCCCATATCAAGTATCCGTGGTAAACGGAGAAAACTACGACTTAATTGACCAAGAGGGTATACTGGAATTGTCTGACCCCTTCGAATACCCTAGCGGTGGTATAATTGTTAGTACCAACACCACATCCATTAAACCGGGTGAACCGCTGGATATTGAAGTAGAAATAGAGAATCAATGGAATAATTTTTATACAGGAAGTATAAATGTTAATTTCGAATCAACAGACCCTGAAGAAGCAATAATAACCACTGGAAAAGTAGGAAACTATGTTTTCGATGAAGCAGACCCTGTTTGGGTTCACCCTGTTATACTAGAGCTGGTAGATACCAGTGATACCAATATTACCAGAATAAGAGGTGAAATAACATATACTAATATAAGTGGTCAACCGGTGACTATATCAGATATCACGGATACTCAAGTAGAGATAGACGACTCTCATATTGAACTTCTCATCTCATACACAGAAAATGGAAGGTATGACGGTGATTATGTAATATATGTGGAAGAAATATTTGGAGGAGTTACAGAAGATACAGAAACAACCATCATAACAGCAGGAGAGTTTATCCTAGACCCTACTTTTGAGCATGTTATACCTACAAAAGTGGGTAGAGACTATGATATAGAAATATTCAGAGATGATAATGGAGACCAGAATTATGACCCAGATACAGATGCATACGTTTCACATTTAGAAACTAATATGGATTCCGAACAGATACAAGTTCCATTAACTCTCGTAGAACCGGCGACCTTGATAGAGGATACAATAGAGATAACCGACCAAAACCCGACTGAAATAACCTCAGGCGATATCGTTACTATAGACATAGAGCTAAGAGACCAATGGGGTCATCCTTATGAAGAAGACACCTTCTATACTATACCGACAGAACAAACCATTGATTTATCCTTAAGCAGTCCTGACCTGGAGATTGGTGATATAGACAGTGTGTCAGGGGGTGTTAAGGTGGATACTGATACGATAAGAGACTCGGATAAAGATGGTATAATCTCAGCAGACCTTATCATTAAAAGGATACCTGATAATGTTGTTTCTGCTATAAACACCGCCATAAACCCGACATGGAACGGGGCTTCTCCTTCGACTATCATATCTTCTGACCAGATAACAGTTAGAAATAACTATATAGAAGGAACATTCACCTATGATAACGATGGACTTCAAACTAGTGGAAACTTAAAAGTTGAAGTTTGGGATACCAGCACCTTCACTGATTCATCCAGTCCCAATATTGTATATACTACTGATAGCACTACATATCCAGCTACACAGTACGGGTTCACTGCGGGAACATTCCCTATCGCTTCAGGGGCTTATTCTTATACATTTAAGGTTCCTGTTGAGAATTCCAATGCTACCTATTATATAAGGGTGTTTAGGGATTTTGATGACAACGGCTATGATACGACAAACGATGATGATATAAGGCGGGATGCGTATCAAGCATATCCTGCTATTCCGATTTCTATTAACCATAATAATGCTGTATTGAACTTTACCGATAACCTAATTAATAAGAGCGAGTTGTTGAGAGGTATCAATGCAGAACTCGACCCTGCTAACGATATGGATATGATAAGGGAAGCTGATTATGTAAAAGTAGATATCATGTTTGCTAACCAATGGTCAAATCCTTATACCGGCTCTGTAACTAGAGATGTTACCGTGGAAGCAACTAATACAGATATTGTGGTCGATGATATAGTCGGTTATCCTTCTAACGTTGTAACAGTATCCGGCAGTTCTGAATCCATAGATATGTCGCTGGATAAAATTCCTGGTCCTGGAACACCGGAAGAAGTTACCTGGATTAAGGTTACCGATAATATAGATAATACAATTACCGGTCAAACCGGCAATACTATCACTTTACATGACAGTTCAATAATCTTTGATGTGGATTATTCAGGTGAACAGCCCTACGGTGGTGAATTCCGCATAGAACTCGATAACGGGATGGTGATTGAGATATCCGAACCTTATGACGGTTCCACTTTCTCATATACCAGCCAAACATACTATCTACCCGCTGGAGCTTACGACCTCAAATCATATATAGACTTCGAAGAAGCAGACGCTTATTTTGATGGAAGTGTGGTGACACTGAATAACGATGTTATAGATAATGATATCGAAGCATCATACACCGACAACATTTTAAATGTAAACAATGCTCAGCATAACAACCCAATATTCACTTTATCTGACGGACACCCCAGGGACATCCAATATATGACACTGACCGGCGCTCCAGGGGCAGGAAGCAAAGTCAAATCCGGCGATGCCAGCCAAAGCATAACATTTGATATTAATACATTCGACCAGTGGAAACAAGCTTATGGCGATAACACCGAATCTATATACTTCACCTGGAATGGAAATACTTCACCAGGTGACGATAATGTAATCATCAACGGAGACGCAACACCACCATTCTTACAAAGCATTAATGGAAGCGGAACAACATTGGCTGACCTCATCATGGAGAATACAACTCCAACCAATGACACCAACCGGGGTACTATATACATGGAGTACTCAGCTAATGCGAATGTTAATGAATCTATATCTAATATAACCGTAGACGGAGAGAAACCGACACTCACACCAAACCCGGCGGACGGTTCAACACAGTACAATAATGCATTTGACATCATATTAACCTTCTCCGAACCGATGAACACGGGAATGCTAAATCTTTCCGGTGGTGATATGGATAGTGAAGTGGGTAGCACATCATGGTCTGCTGGTAATACTGTCCTAACCGTTTCTCCTTCCGGTACATGGGCTGAAGGGACGAACAGAGAGCTTTTTATCGATTGTGAGGATGAAGTGGGTAATGCCATGAACACATATACCCTCAACTACTATATAGACTATACAGTTCCGACAGTGGACAATACCATTCCCACAGACGGCTCTAACATGAACAGCAATACATTCGAGATTGTCTTGGAGTTCAGCGAAGACATGAACACCTCCTCTGGCTCACTTAGTGTAACGGGGATGGGAGCTGAAGCTTTACCCATAAACCCCCCAAGCTGGGATGACCTGACACACCTAAGGATAAGTCCTTCCACCACATGGAGTGAAGGTATAAACAGGGAACTGCGCATCCAGAGTCTAGAGGATGCTTCGGGTAATGCTTTTCCTGGTGATGTAGTAAGGAACTACACCATCGATGTTACTGCTCCTGTACAGCAATCAGCGGAAGTATTGACAGGAGGAGACCAAATTGTAATTACATTTGATGAAAACTTGGACGCTAATCCTCCGTTTGATGGAAACTTTGATGTAACCACAACCCAGGGGGAGCCGGTGAATGTTACATCCACTTCTGTATCCGGGACAGACCTTACCCTGGATTTAGACAGAATTATTGAAGATACAGAGACCGGTGTTAATATAACCTATGATAAGGATAACGGCACTCCGCAAATTAAGGATGATATATTTGGAAACATAACCGGGAATTTTGCTATTCCGGCTGCTAACTTCTCATTAAGAACCCCACAGGCTGATATATCACCTCCAGCGTCTGGTCAGACTGAAGGAAATAACTTAGTCTATGATGTAAACCTCGATTTCGCTTCAAGCTACGATGTAACTGTTTCTTATGCGATAAGTGGAACGAACATCCAGGCATCAGACTACGATGATACGATAGACGGTGGTGATATAATCATTAGTGCTGGTACTGACCAGGGAACGATAACCATAGGTACCATAGATGACAACCTGTATGAAGGTAATGAGGATTTAAGGGTTACATTGACTGATGTTATAATTAACGGAACATCCACCGGAAACATAGGAACAGCTATAGCAGACGGAACGATACAAGATGCCCAGAGTTTGCCGACGGTGAACATAACCGGCGTTAGCACCAACATTATTCCTGAGGATGATGCGGTTGGTCAGGTAGATGTAACGGTGGGCATATCTACTCCTCATTACAGTAATGTGGACATCGTATTCGATACCTCTGGCTCTGCAACAGGCGGGGGTACGGATTATACATTGAACAACCTGACTATACCGGCAGAACAACCCAGTGCAATTGCAACTATCACTATCAATAATGATACAATCTATGAACAGGACGAAACCATTAATATATCTATAGATACCGCTACATCAACCTCCGGAACGGGTCACCCTAATATAGGTGCTTCATCTGAAACGGTAACCATCGATGAAGATGATGCTGTTTCGGTAGTGGAGTTCTCATCAGCAACTGCATCATATAATGAGAATGTGGGTAATGCTGACATAACACTAACCGTATCACCACCTGCCAGCCAGATGATAACCGCAACTGTGGACATAACCGGCGGTTCAGCCACCGAAGGAGCGGGAGGTAACTGGGATTACACCTTCTCTGCTCCGATGGATATAGACATACCGTCTAACACAACTAATCACACCTTCCAGATACCGATTAATAATGATAATGTCTACGAAGGACTGGAGGACTTCCAGCTACAGATAACCAGCGTCTCAGGTGTATACAGTGTAGGTCCACAGGCAACACACACCGTAGACATAACGGATAATGAATCTGTGCCGACAGTATCCTATGAAGCAAACAAATCAGTAAACGAGAACGTTGGCGGAGGCTCTGTCGATGTGGCTCTTAACATGTCTAATTTATTCGATACTAATACAACAGTAACCATTGGCATATCTGGCGGTAGTGCTACCGGTGGTGGGACGGACTATGATGTGGTATCAACATCGATACTTATACCAGCATACACAGCGAGTGCCAATGCTACATTGAACATAAATGATGATGATTTCTACGAAGATGACGAAACAGTGATATTAGACTTGATTAGTGCGACCAATGGAGTGGGTGTAGACCCGGCTGACCATACTTTAACCATTTCCGAAAACGAAAACATACCGGAAGTACGCTTCACATTGACTACAGGCTCAGTTAACGAAGATGTAGGAACCGGAATAAAGACTGTTAATATATCAATGAGCGAAAAGTACAAGCAAAACCTTACGGTAGACTTTACTGTAAGTGGTGGTAATGCAACCGGTGGTGGTGTTGACTTTACTATGCCTGCGTCGGGGTCTGTTTCTATACCATTTGGAAGTACTACTACATCGTTTGATATAATGATAAACGATGACGGCATATACGAACCAGATGAGACACTTATCCTAAACATAGATGATCCCGCAGGTAACCCTACAGCGGATACGGGCACTTACATCCTAACCATACTGGATAATGAACCGATACCGGAAGTATCCTTTACCAACCTTACCGGTAGTGTAGCGGAAGATGTTGTAGGGGGTGTACAGACTGTATCCTTAGACATCGATGTGCCTTACTACCAGGATACTGATATATCATTCACTGTGATTGGAGGAGGGACGACAGCTGATGCGTCCGATTATAGTATACCGGCTAGTGTAACCTTACCAGCTGAGAACCTTAGTACTACTTTTGATATAACGATTAACGATGATGCTAGCTATGAACCGGATGAGACATTGACCCTGTCTATCAATAACCCAACAGGAGACCCCACAGCTAATAACAATGACTATGTATTGACCATACTTAACGATGAGACCGCACCGGAAGCCGCCTTCACTACAACAACAGACTCAGTAGCTGAAGGAAGTGGTGTCACAACCGTTACAGTAGAGTTAGACGCTCTATACGGTTATGATACAACAATATTCTATTCGGTAGGTGGAGATGCCACGGGAGGCGGTGTAGATTATGACTTAAGTCCGGCAAGCTTTGTCATACCGGCTAACAATTGGAATGCAAGCTTCACCATCGATGTATTGGATGACTCAGTCTACGAGGAAGACGAGACAATGAGTATAACGCTGACCGGTACAGACAACGATACAACAATAGACGGTGCTAACGACACTTTCACCCTGACGATAACCGAAGACGAGGCTTCTCCGGTAGCCAACTTCACATCAACAACAGACTCGGTAGCGGAAGGTAGTGGAGTAACTACTGTCACCGTTCAGCTTAATAGGGAGTATGACCAGATAACAGAGGTATTCTACACAATAGGTGGAGACGCCACGGGAGGCGGTGATGACTATACACTTAGTCCTGCGACCTTTACCATACCGGCTAACACCTTAACCGCCGACTTCACCATCGATGTATTGGATGACTCAGTCTACGAGGAAGACGAGACAATGAGTATAACGCTGACCGGTACAGACAACGATACAACAATAGACGGTGCTAACGACACTTTCACCCTGACGATAACCGAAGACGAGGCTTCTCCGGTAGCCAACTTCACATCAACAACAGACTCGGTAGCGGAAGGTAGTGGAGTAACTACTGTCACCGTTCAGCTTAATAGGGAGTATGACCAGATAACAGAGGTATTCTACACAATAGGTGGAGACGCCACGGGAGGCGGTGATGACTATACACTTAGTCCTGCGACCTTTACCATACCGGCTAACACCTTAACCGCCGACTTCACCATCGATGTATTGGATGACATAGATTATGAATTGGATGAGGCAATGAGTATAACGCTGACCGGTACGGATAATGACACCTCAATCGGTGTTAACGACACTTTCACCCTGACGATAACAGCGGATGGAGACCCTGTTCCTACGGTTGATATAGCTACACCGGTATCGATAACGGAACCGACTGGTTCCTCGACTACGCTTTCTGTTGATGTAACGTTGGATAGGGAGTCTTATGAAGACATCATCGTGGATTATACCTTCACTGATGTGACCGCAACAGGTGGAAATGGAACTGATACTGTAAACCATGATTATAATAATACCACAGGGAACATCACAATACCTGCGGGTTCGACCGGACCGGTAACGATAGATATAGAGATATTCGATAATACGGGTGCTGATCCTCCTAGTGAAGACTTTGAGATTACTATATCCTTGAATGTAGCATCTGGTAGTGCTATTCTGGGGACATCTGTTAGTACAGCTACCATAAATCAGTAGATAGTTATATTCACTTTATTTATATTTGGTCGTAAATTCTAGTAAATTCTAAGAATAGAAAACAATAAGAAAAGAGATTTAAAAAGGGTTTTGGTTTTTGTAGAATGAAAGCTGAAGCCCTTTTTTAGTGTAAATATCAGGTATAGATTTAACATTCTATTTGAACAAAAATAAATATTTATTTCTTGTAAAAATCATTAAATTTAACTAATATTTAGTAAAAGGGTTCAAAAAATTAATCAAAAATAACAATGTAATATGTATAATAAATATATAGTGTGTTATAATTAACCTTAAGGGGATTTAGATTATGAGAAAGAGTCTAATACTATTTTTAATCATAACATCATTTCTAGGCTTAATGGCATGTTTAGAATTTTTTCCTGATGAAGATTTAGATGGAGCGAAAGTACCAATTACATACATATCAAGCACCCAAACCAATCAAGCAGATACTTTTACCGGATATCATTTCTTAATAAAGTGGAGTACGGCTGAAGATGCTGAAGTCACCGTCTACTATCGTAATAGCGAGGATTATGATAATGATGAAGAAGGATGGCTGGAAGTAACAGGTGAACTGGAAATAGAAACCAGAGATGCCCGTATTCGTGAGATAGAAAGCAATGAATTCACAAAATTTATTTCAAATGAAACCTATGACTTAAAGTTTGAAAGTGTAGTAGGTAAATACTCAGGCAGTTTAATCATGGATGAGGCATTCACCGTTAGCAACATGGCATATCAGGATGGTATAAGCGGGACTTTCCGGTATATAAAAGATCACCAGCCACAAGGTAGCGACGGGGATTTCTATATCGGTATATGGAACAAAGACCAGATTGAAGGAGCTCCCTATAAGTGGGCTGGACCGATTGCCTATGGTAGTCTCGACCCCAATAATGAGTCTAGCTTTTATATAGGCGGTCCTTATAATATCGATTTTAGATTGGCTATATGGAGAGAATTTGAAAGTGATGGGGATAATAGTACACCAATACCGGATATGGCTAAGGAAGCCATATACGTACATCCCGGATTCATCCAGGTAGCTGTACCAACGGGTGACCATGAAGGCGGAACCGTGATTGAAGACATATGTGTCCTTAGCGAACCTGCAGAAATGCCTGATAAGGTGGTCTATACCGACCAGCCAAGGGAAGGCTCTACATTTGACCCGGGGGATAACATCGAAGTAACCATGGCGGTTAAGAACCAGTGGGATGAATCATATTCAGACTCCGGTATAATCAGCTTTACCCCTACAAATACCGATATAACCTTAAGTGATACTAGCTTGGATTACAACCAGAACGGAAATGGAGATGAACCATCCCATACTATGACTGTAGGTGTGCTGGATAGTTCAGATGGAGTTAAGGTTACCCAAATCGAAGCATGGTTCGATGGGTATAAGCCGGACACTCTGGAATTATCTAATACCTTTTATATTAGCAATGTTAACATAGAAATATATATTAAATACACCGAAAACGACTTATATAGCGGTCCTATCAAAGTTGTGGTGAAGGAGAGGGAAGATACCGGCACTTATGCCGTCATCAAGACCATAACCATAAATGATGCGACTGTGGAAACCATTGCCGATGGTACTAAATACCATGTCACACACACCGAAGAAGTGATAGCGGTGCCGGGATTTAGATATGTTATCGAGGCATACAGGGACTTCAACGGGGATGGCTTCGGTTTTTATACGCCTGAGACTGATGCATATGGTGATGTGACTATAGATGTAACCAACCAGGACTATATCATGGATACTCCTTTATTGATTGTAGAACCCTCTATGGCACGCACATCAATAGATGCAACCTTTACTCCGCAACAGACCACCACCCGCTCCGGTGATATGGTTGATGTAGATATCGAACTGCGTGACCAATGGGGGAATCTGTATAACGATGGTTTAACACAAAGCGTATCATTCATATCATCAAACAACGATGTCAATATTAGCCACAACCCGGGAGCTAATGAGACTACCGATGGTTCAATCTCCCTGGTATTGACACTTACAAAGACAGATTCGGGGATTCAATCCACAGAACTCACTGCTGAGTGGGATACAACAGGCTTACCACCGTCTTCGCCTTCATCAACTATTGATGTAGAGAACAACATCATATCAGGTTCCATCGACTACACTCCGGGGATTAACCATCAGACAGACGGAGACATCATCATCGAGTTGTGGAAAGCATCCGATACCGATACTTCATTTTCATTCGGGTCACCAGCTGGTAGTGTAAGCATATCCGAGCCGTTGCCTTCATTCCCGCACAACCTCGTCTTATCGGCACCGGATAGCACAAACACGGGCTATTATATAAGGGCTTACCGTGATTATTCTGGTTCTTCCCCCGGGTACGACCAGGGGGACTCAGATGATTTGCTTATGGATGCCTACATGGTTCATGGAGGGGTAAACACACCAACAACATTAACTGTTAACCATGGTGATATAACGATGGGTTCTAGTCTAGCATTGAATGATAAGGTGAAAGCCATCTATTCTTTACAGGTTACATCGCCAGCATCGTCTATATCTCTACAGACTAACGATATGCTTAACATGGATGTAACGAGTTATGACCAGTGGGGGCATGTGTTTGGCGACAACTCAGAGGATATCAATCTACAATGGGATACGCTCCCTACACAGATTAGCGGACTACCAGCGAGTGTAATGGTGGACAATACCGGTATAACCGATATCGATGTAATACTTACTTCGGCGATGGAAGAGACTAACCAGGTCTTGGTTATACTGGATAGTAAGCCTTCTATCCAGGCTATCTCTCAATTCATCACAGTTGATGGAAGACCGCCTCAATGGACAGACGGGACACCGGAGATTACCGAAAACACCGGAACAGATGTAGAACTCAGGGTAGAAACCCATGAGGTAAGTGATATCTATTTTGCACTATATAATGACGGGTCATCACCGACTAAGAATGAAATCAAGAATGGAACAGGTGCATTGGACAGCGGTAGCATAATGGGTCTGTCTGCTAGTACCGACCATTGGTTCCAGGATATTGGTGACGGTGTAATAGTCACTAATAATGCTTATGACTTATACGCCCTTGCTGTGGATGATCTTGGAAACGAACAGACAAACGCTACCCGTCTCGACTTCACTGCATCTGACTTAACTCCGCCGGTATGGGAGGTTTCTACACCGTCCCTAGGTACGATATATGATGATGGTGTAGAACTTACAGTACAAATAGACGAAGACGGGAAGGCTTATTATGTGGTTGTAGCGGATGGTTCACCTGCACCGACACCGGGGCAGGTCAAGGCTCATACTGCTCCAGGGTTGGAGAAGCATGGCAACCAGGTTTTATCCGCATCATCACCGTTTACATTTAACATCACAGGCTTAGACCCGGCAACGGATTACGATATATATGTGGTAGCAGAGGATGACGAAGTACCTCCGAACCTTCAGACCACTGTGGAGTTCTTGCAGTTTACCACTGATACTGAAGATGAACCTCCAATACTTGATGACATCATCGCAATCAATGATTCATCAGTCATTATTCTTATCTTTAATGAGCAGATAGATTCCAGTATCACATTGGAAGAAGCGGATTTCACTGTTCATGTAGAAGGGGGGTTAAGGAATGTTACAAATGCTAAATATCTTGATGATTCCTATGATAATAAAATAGAATTAACCATTGCGGTTCCGAAGCTTGCCTCAGGAGAATCGGTTCAGGTAGAATTTGATAAGCTAAACGGTGTTCTTTTTGAGGGTATAAAAGATATGCTCGGAAATGAGCTGGATAGCTTTAACGAGACGACAATCGTTTTTTAAAAAAAGCTTTCTTCTTTAATGAACATAGTTTTTCTTCAATTGATTCATTTCTCAGATTATTTTAGATATTCCGAATAAAGAATTTAAAAAATGAGTAAATTTTTTCTTTTTTTCGTCGAATACTCTTTTATTTTGTTATTTGTTATTATTTTTTTCTTAATATGTTTAGATTAGCTTAGATAAAATAATATCTTATTTAAGCGAGATAAAAAGCATAACCAATAATTTTTGCGGAGGTATACATTAAGTATGGCTTTATCTATTTCACACATCATAAGAGAGGCGAAAAAGATAGTTAAAAGGAAGATACCCGGCTTCAAGGAAACCCTTAGCGTTAATGAGCTAAGGGAAAACCCTTTCATATGCGTAATGATACAGGTAGCATATAAAGACGGGAAAATCAACGATGATGAGAAGTTCCTCATCAGGAAAGTGGTTAGAGCGGCATATTCCTTCGTTGATGGAGAGGATATCGATAAGGTATTACCGAAAGCAATCGAAGAAGAAAAGACCAATCCCACACCAATAGGCGATATTGTTATTCACCTTAAAGATAGAACACCGAAGACCCCATACGATGCGGAATACGAGGATAAGCTTCATCTTATCACTTTCGCTTACATGGAGGCTATGGAAGACTTTGAGATAAACGAAAAGGAAGAGGAATACATATTCGAGCTGGCAAAGAAGCTGAAAGTTTCACCGGTAGATGTAGAAAGCGTAAAGCGAACCGTATTGAATGAGTTCAGCGTCCAGGGTTCTAATAGAGTGGGTAATCTATACAGAAATGTGGCTAAGTTTTCACTTATCAATATAGAGGAGCTTTACAGAGACCCGGTTTTCAACCTGCTTATTCAGATAGCCTCGGCTCAAGGTAGCATTATCTCTCAGGAAGAAAGGGAAATGATAAAGACTATTCTATGCACAACACACGACATATCAAGGATGACCATTAACAATGTCTTCGATAAAGCTGTGGAAAAGGTAAACGAAAACCCAATCGACCTGGAGAAACTAACTTCTGAGCTTAAAGCCACTGCCGAGGAAAACATCGAACCATTCATTAAACTTGCTTACTTCATCATACTAAAGAGAGATGAAGAAGGTAAGCAAACCGAGAAAGACATCGTGGAAAGAATACACCAACTACTCAACGTCCCAGATGATAAGATTAAATCAATCATCAATGAGGTTAAATCAATCATTGATAAGCAAAGGACACTTGATTATATGAAAGGAAGAGATGTGTTTAATGCGGTTAACGGGATGCATGTCGGCGTTGTCATTGATGAGAATAAGGAAAACAATGAATGGGTAATCAAAGAACCGGGTGGTCTTGTCTATGAGATGGATAAGAGCAAGGTCTTCATTAGGGATATCGATTAACTAGTCAATACATCAATCCAGGATAACACCCTCATAAACCATCATTTGCATCATTAACGATTAGAAAGCTACCCCGGCGTATGATACCATAGACTCGGTCATCTCTTCGATGTTCTTATCGTAGGATGATTTTCGAGCGGTCTTCCCGTTGAGTATTTTAAGCAGTGTATAGATAGGACTGAATCCGCAGACTTTACGCTTATCGTTATCACTAACGATAGAGTCCCAGAAAGCCTTATAGTCAGACCGTTTGATAGCTTCCATCATTGACATGTCGCCCTTGTGAACATATTCCAGGAAGTCACTGCTAAGCCCTTCTGCATCGCCGAACTTCTTCCCTACATGGGCGAGGTCAACGCTGGCGATGATGCAAGTCTTATCGTCATGTAACTGTTTTATTGTATTTGCAAAGTTTACGAAGTCTTTGTAATCCTCGGGGATTTTACCTTCCCTTACGATGGTCATGAATGAACCGATTAGAATAGGGACAATCTTGAAGTCGTGCAGGTCATACTTAGTCTGGAGGTATTTAAGGAAGACGGTCTGGAACTCGATGGAATGCTCTGTTCTATGAACTATCTCGTCTTCCATCCCGTTATAGTATAGAGCCTTATTGAGCTTGTCCACCGCTTCTTTGTCGGTTTCGATAGTTCCCAGGGGTGTTTCGAAGTCTTTCTCGGTAAGTGCGAACAGGTTAAATGGTGCGTGATGAGAAGTTCCGAAGATGATAAACCGCTGATAGTTCTTCAGGAATGGTATTATCTCCCGGTATGCATCGGCATAAACCTTACCACCAATCCTTAGGTCGATATGGGGTATGATTAGGGCTTCGACAACATCTTTTGCGGAGGTATGGGAGTTATGATTAGGCTTGCCGTTACCGCCGAAGTCTCCATTGAAGTATGAGTCGAACTCGGACATGATGTCCTGGGGTTTATCCGGATATGATATACCGTAGTGGACAGGTCTCCTTAACTTTTGGTTTCTGAAATCTGTGTCTACCTGGTTTTTAATGGTATAGAACCTTTCATTGTCCAGGAAGTATGCTTTATCCAAGGCTTCGATGATTTCCATTATCTGTTCTGGGTTCACATTGATTTTATAATTAATCAGTATATATTGTATTATATCATCGATGGTGTTAATCCCGTTCATACAAGCGATGACAACATATCCCAGCGGACTCACTGACAATGAATCCTGGGAATACATCAGGGGGTCTCTTATGATGAATATATCCTCATCTCCGTTTTTGTACGGAATTATATCGAGGTATCTAATCTTATATTTTTTTTCGTTTATATTATCCATATGATTCTCTTTAGTTTATAATTTGATGTTCATATATAATAATTTTAAGAAAAACATTAATCAAAGTAAAATAAATGCCTACTGTGAAATTTCTGTTGATATAGTGAGCTTTATTAGTTGAATCTTTCTGTGATGAACAGATAAATCCACTAACAATATAATAATTACCATAGTCGAGTGGTTTAATTTTTGTCTATTATATGGATTGAATATATTCAATACCAATATAAACAAAATAGATACGCTCTTATGTCAAATATTGTTGAAAGTATAAAAGACAGTTTAATGAGGTCTTCTCGATGGGACTTCTAGCAGTGGCGAAGGGAACATGGGTAATTGTCGTTTTGATTACTTATCGAAGTTCTTCGAGAATAGCTCAACGACCTTTAATAAATTTTTTAGATTTTCAACACAATTCACTAAACAGCGGATTGATATCTGCTTAAATGGATACCTTTTCCGGTTTCCTAGTCATACTATCCCGGAGGATTTTGTCCATTTTTCCCTTCCATTGTGGGTATTCTATATTGGTTACATTATGATATCCTAGGTTAACGAAGAAGTATAATAAAGGATGTTTCAGATTTGAGGGTAATCTCTTTATAATAGAGCCGAAGCTGTAAAACTCTTTCTTAACTCTTTGATACTCTTCTGCGAGCTTCTCAGGAGGGATATTTTTAGGCTTATATACTACATTGGTTGTATCATAGTATTTCCAGTCTTCTGTTAGGATTCTCCCTTCTTTTTTAAAGTCTTCGTATATTTGTGTTCCGGGGTATGGAGTGAGTATGTTTATTGCTGCTGATGATATATTATTTTTCAGAAGGAATTCCAATGTTTCATCGAACACGTTCTCCGTATCATCATCGAAGCCGAAGACCAGTGAAGCCTGGAATAGTATCCCCATGTCTTTTATCTTTTTGACAGCCTCTTCTATCTGTTCAATTTTAGTAAAGTTTTTCCTGAAGTTTTTTAGCTGTGTTTTAGAAACCGTTTCCAATCCGAAGAACAAGCCTTTGCACCCGCTATCTCTCGCCAATTGCATTAACTCAAAGTCTTTAGCAAAGGATATAGACGATTGACCAACCCAATTAATTTTTAATGGGGCGATTTTCTTGAATAACTCTTTGGCATATTTGGGATAACCCATGATATTATCATCCACGAAGAGGAAATTCTTCCCTTCAGAAGATATTATATAATCAACCACTTTATCTATAGGCATGTGCCGTATCTTATTCCCGAAGATATTGTGAACACTACAGAATGAGCATTTATAAGGACATCCTTTTGTGGTTAATACAGGCACCACATCAAACAGCCTAATACCCTTCTCTTTTTGTCTTTTAGGGTATGGATAATCTTTTAACTCAGGGTGTCCGCCATTGTATTTGGGTTTTAGCTGGTTATTCATATAATCTTTTAGTAGTTCATCCCACGCTCCTTCTGCTTCCCCTATTACTACAGAGTCCCCGTGCTTTAATGCTTCGTCTGGTTTTATTGTTGGATGTATTCCTCCGAGAACGACGGTTTTTCCTCTTTTCTTAAACTCATCGCCAATATCATAAGCCCTGCTTGAATTAGCCGTCATACAGCTAATGCCTATCAGGCTGCAATCGGTATCGAAGTTGACATCGCTGGTTTCTTCTTCGATTACCTGAACATCGAAGTTTTGGGGGGTTAAAGCGGCGATGATACCCAGAGCGATTTCCGGTATCTTTATGCCTTTCGGGGTTTTCTTATCAATGTCAGAACATGGAGATATTAATAGAATCTTATTATTTCTCAAAATTTAATCCTCCTTATCAATAATGAGCGGTATAAATTTTGCTCATTGATGCTATTTTTTTAAAAGAGTTTTTCATATCATTATTGAGCGGTATAAATTTTGCTCAATAAAACTGTTTTTTTAAAAAAGTTTTTCATATCTTTTAATAAAAAAAAGGAAAATAAAGACATGAAAAACACCAAAAAACTGTTTAATAAAATAACAAATAATTTATTGACAGTAAACAAAAAACAATAGAAAATTGTGAAGAAGATAAAGCATCAA
>CAYUUC010000025.1:0-23185 GCA_964447635.1 uncultured Spirochaetia bacterium | reverse complement strand
CTCATTCAGATAAGAAATCACATAAGCAAAAAATGTACCGCTCAGTTATGGTTTTAAATAATATCCAAAAATATATTTTCTCAAATGAATAAAATGGTTTGACGATTACTGATTATATTAATACTTTACTAAAAGACTATTATTAATTAATTTTAATAATGTACAAATAATAAAAAAGAAAGGAAGGATTATCAATATGGCACTAAAAGTTGACCAAGATACATGTACAGGATGTGAAGCTTGTGTAGGTCTATGTCCCGATGTATTCGAGATGAACGATGACGACTTAGCACAGGTTAAAGCAGACGCTGATTATAGCAACTGTGACGAAGACGAAGCCGTGGATATCTGTCCGGTTGAAGCAATCAGCAAAGCATAAAAAGATATAGTTATATTAGCCAATCCAATAAACCATCATATCATTATCAAATCTTATCTATAATAAAAACATTTTTTTCACATATATAATGGAAAAATAATAAATAACTTGTATATTATTATATATTAAGTATTATATGATATTTAAGAGGTAATTAATATGTGCAAGAAATTAATAATATTTAATTTAATAATTCTTATAGTATTAACATCAGTAGGTAGTGTATTCGCTCAAGACTTATCAATTAATATTGCGGTACTACCTTTCGATAATGAATTGAATGACCCTAATTATAACTATATACAGAATTCGCTTCAAGAATCCATTTCAACATCTATCAAAACCATAAAAGATGTTACAGTAATAGATAACCAAATAATAAACAAAACCAACGAAGAACTAAAACTAAACTATGATAATATCGAACAGATGTCTAAGAGTCTAAGATTTGCAGTAGAAGCTGGATGTAATGTGATTATTGTAGGTAAATATAAAGTGGTGGATTACGATTACATTTTCAAGACCGCCGTCTATAGCATAGCCCAGAAAAAGATTATAGACCGAACTGAGATAACCGGTAAAGATGAATTCGACCTGATTGACACCTTCTCTAAAAACATCGTAGATAAGCTTTTGGAGAATAAAGACAGCATAGAGGTTGCCCTAGAAGACATCGCTAAGGATATCCAACCTCCTGTTTTTACATCTCAACCAAGTATAAAAGAAGTCTCGGTTGATGGCGTAATCATAGACTGGGAAACGAACAAGGAAACAGTGTCTAATCTATATCTATCGGAAAAGAAGGATTTTACTATCCATGAAAACACACTATCTTTTGAGGATTTATCCAAAAACGCTCTCTATCATTGGGTGATGATTGATTATAACTCTATCGACCCTAAGAAGGAATATTATTTCAAAACCAGTGAGGAAGACCTTTTCGATAATAGAGTACTCTCCCAAACACAACACATTGAAGAGAAACACATATATAATAAGCTCAAAGAAAGCTACGATAAAGAAGTTATAGATAAATATAAAAAATTAGATTCATTGATGAACGAAAAAGCATTCAACACAGCTCTGAAAGAATATAAGACCATAATCGATCTCAATAGTAAATACAGAAATCTCATCGAGGTAATACAAAGCGAAGAAGAAGAAAAGAAAGCCTTGCAAAAAATGGAAAAAGCTGCTGAATGTATGAACCTGGTGGAAAAAGCAAACCAGCTACTCTCCGAAAGGAAGCCTAAGAAAGCTAAAGCCTTGTATAATAAAGCTATAAAACTGGTTTTAGACAACTCTCTGGAAAAATACATCTCGCCGGACTTCCTGCAGGTTATGGTCGATATAATAGATTACAGCATTAACAAGGCAAACGAAGACCAGGAACAATCTACCGATGATAACAACTCCACAGATACAACCAACTCCAATACTAATACCAACGATAACGAGGATGCGACCAATTCAACCAATGATGATAACAATGTCGATACCACCGAAGATGAAAACAATACTGATAACGGCACTGAAAACATCATACCAGACATTGAAGATATTAGTAAGGATGACTACAGTTATCTGGGGAAACTCTATAAGCAAGCAGAACAAGCATGCGAGGATAGGGACTATTACTATGCTTTGAGGAAGTATGAGGAAATAGCTGAAGTCATCGGAGAAACAGAAGCACTCCAGGAAAGAATGACATACCTGGAAAAGGTCCTGGAAGCTGTAAGACTCATCGAAGAAGGAGACCTCTTCTATGGGGAAAAGATGTATAAACAGGCTAAACTCAGATACGAAAAAGCAATGATAATCATCGAAGAAGAAGGTCTGGAAAAGCTATTCCCGATGGACTTTATCAGCGAACGTTATGAGCAGGCTAAACAGATTGTGTTGGAAGAGAATAGACGACCGAC
Source organism: uncultured Spirochaetia bacterium (assembly GCA_964447635.1). Classification (GTDB taxonomy): domain Bacteria; phylum Spirochaetota; class UBA6919; order CAYUUC01; family CAYUUC01; genus CAYUUC01. The sequence goes on along the minus strand of CAYUUC010000025.1, from coordinate 20,884 downwards.
TTATATTAATGTGGATTTTGGGTATAGTTTTAGGGTGGATGATTTGATAAATGATTTAGTTCAAATAGACGATTCGATATATATGTCAGTACAGATTCAATTACACAGATATTTTTCTTTTGGTTTTGGATTAGGAATATCTAATCATAGTATTGTAGACCCATCTCAAATTCCTATAGAGGAATCGAATAAAATTAATCACTTTGATGTTACTATGGGATTATATGCTCATAAAGGCTTTTTCCAAAACTTCATTATAAATATAGGATTAGTAGGTGAAAATTATCTATATTTTTATAGCCCTGATGGTTCTAATTATACATATGAAGAACATTTTATGATGGGTCCAAGCTTATCACTTAAGTATATGTTCAAGTTATGGGTAGTTGATTTTTTCGTTGATGGCGGACTAAATATATTAATACACTTATCTAAACCAGATGATGATGATATATTTGAAGATACAACTCAAGGAGTTTCATTATTACCATTTCTTAGGATAGGTCTTGGCATATCTATTTAGTATCACTATTGATACAATCATACACATTACATTGTAAACACCATTCCATTAATACAATCTCTTGACAAAGTAAGATTTTTTTATAACCATATATACACACTGGATAGGAGATAGTTATTATGAATAAAGAAATGATAAGACCCCGCTGGTCAGCATGGTTTGAAGATAATAAAGGTGTTAGCTTCAATTACTGGTTTCCTTCTTGCCAGGAATGCTTAGTAAGATGGGAGATGGACAATGTTGACGGTAGAACTCGTCTTAAGAATCAAGATAAGGGTATCTTCACCGGATTTGAACCGAAGCTACGACCCAAGGCAAGATACATGATAGAAGCGATAGGCATCGGCACATTTCCCGACCCATACTCTCTTTCCCAGCCGGAAGGTGTACACAAGTCAAGTCAAATCATTGACCCCGCACTATTTCATAACCACAGGCATTATACAACCGGCATCAACATAAAAGATGCAATCATATACGAACTTCACATAGGCACTTTCACCGATAAAGGCACTTACAAGGCTCTGATAGACAAACTACCTTATCTTAAGTCTTTGGGTGTGACTGTGATAGAGTTAATGCCAGTCGGCTCATTCCCTGGTAATAGGAATTGGGGTTATGATTCGGTGATGAAGTATGCCCCGGCGTCATGCTATGGAACTGAGTCTGACCTTATCAAGCTAATCGACGCTATACATAAGGAAGGTCTATTCGTAGTACTGGATGTAATTTACAACCATTTCGGTCCGGATGGGAACTATCTCTATCCGCTGTCGAGGGACTTCTTCACCTCTGACCAATCTACACCATGGGGGGATGCCATTGACTTTAGAAAGCGGGAAGTCCGGGACTACTTCATTGATAACGCCCGTCATTGGCTGGTTAACTATAGGTTTGATGGTTTACGCTTTGATGCGATAGAAGCGATATGGGACGAGACAGACAAGCATATCATAAAGGAGGTGTGTCAGACTGCGAAACAAGAGCTGGAAGGCGTAAGACAATTGCTTCTTACTGTGGAGAACAACAAAAACCAGGCAAGTATGCTAGGTCCTGATAAAGCAGATGCTCAATGGAACGATGATTTCCATCACGCTCTACATGTATCGCTTACTGGAGAGACTGATGGTTACTATATCGACTTCAAAGACAGTTTGAATGAGATGGAACGGGTCTTGCGATTAGGTTTTGCCTTTGGTGAGCGGGTGTCCTTGTTCTTTGGTAACAAGGTTCGAGGTGAGAAGGGAGATGAGTTACCTCCTTACCGTTTTATACACTCAGACCAAAATCACGACCAGATAGGCAATAGGGCATTTGGTGAGCGGCTGATTAAGCTAACCTCTCTACCCAGGGTTAAGTTCGCGCTAGCTCTGACTCTGCTATGTCCAGGAACACCACTTCTGTTCATGGGTGAGGAGCTTTTTACTGATATACCGTTTTTATACTTTACTAACCATAACGATGAATTAGGTAGAGCCGTTACTGAAGGTCGAAGAAAGGAGTTTGCCGGGTTCGAATCTTTCTCAAAGACAGATATAAGTCATATACCAGACCCGCAAGAGTTAGATACCTTTATCAAGTGTAAGATACAATGGAATGACTACACAAAAAATCAGATAGAAGAGACCATCAAGCTGACTCAAACATGTATTGATGTTAGGAAGAGGTTTAAGGACGACTACGCAATAAACCATCACCCAGAAGTAAAACGGCATGATGCTTTGTTCCTAATTTCCTTTGGGAAGCTTCGCTTAGCATTCAACTTATCGGAAGGTGTAGTAGAAGATGGTGAGGGTTTCTTCAGACCAGGGATTGTGGATTTGAACTTTTCTGAAGAAGAACATAAGAAGAATAATACTGTAAGTGCCTATTCTATAACCATTTATGAGCAGTTGTAACAAAGAAGGTGGATGGACTTATGATATCATATGATAAATCGAAAGAGATAATTAGCCGTTTGATAGAGATAAAAGGAGAAGCTCCGGTTTCTACTTATCGACTACAGATGAATTCTGACTTCAACTTTACAGATGCCATTTCCCTACTGGATTATCTGTATGATTTGGGTATAAGTCATATATACAGTTCCCCTCTTCAGAAAGCAGCTCCGGGCAGTAACCATGGATATGATGTAATCGACCATACACGAATAAATGAGGAGATAGGCACTCAGGATAGTTTCCTGATGTATACTGACAAGCTTAAAGAGAGGAATATGGGTTTGATACTGGATATCGTGCCTAACCATATGTGCACCCACTATGAGAATCCCATATTCAAGGATATACTCACTCATGGACAGGCTTCCCGGTTCATGGAGTTCATGGATATAAACTGGGACCCTGTTAAGAAGGAGCTGAAGAATCGTATATTGCTTCCATTGCTGGGTAGCAATTTTGGTGAAGAGCTGGAGAAAGGCAACCTTGAGTTGGTGTATAGAGAGGGGTATTTCTTGTTGCTGTACTACGATAACACCTTTCCAATAGACCCTATGAGTTATGGTTATATCCTTTCGTATAGCCCAACAACTGAACGTTTCCTGATAGATGATACAGCTAAAGACTTAATAGAGCTGGAACATCTGATTTACAGTTTCAATGCTTTACCCAGCCGGGAATACGGGGACCCTATTAAGCGTTTCCACCGGTATTCTCGGTCGGAAGTCCTGATATCTAAGCTACATGAACTTTACATGTACTCCCCTTTAATCCGATCTCACATTCAAAACTCACTTACCTTGATCAATGGAAAGAAGGGAGACCCTTCCAGTTTTGACCGTCTGGAAGAGGTTATAAACATGCAAGCTTATAGGCTAGCTAACTGGAAAGTAGCAGCAGAAGAGATAAACTATCGACGCTTTTTCGATATTAACTCGTTAGCTGCTGTTTCAATGGAGATTAAGGAGGTTTTCGATTATACACATAATCTTATCTTTAATATGCTTGCAAAAGACAGGATACAGGGTCTCCGTATTGACCATCCAGACGGGCTTTATAATCCAGATGAGTATTACATCAATCTACAGATTGGCTATCTTAAACACAAGTTTCTCAAGGAAGCGGGAATAGACAAGTATTCAGCATATTACTATAAGTCATTGGAGATTTTCGATGAAATCATATGTGAGATTGACCCTAAGCGCCTGAACAACCTGTATATCGTAATAGAAAAGATATTATCCGAGGATGAGCAAACCCCGCGTAACTGGTCGATTTCAGGAACGGTGGGTTATGAAAACCTTAATCTATTAAACCATATCTTCGTGAAAAAGCCTAACCATAAAAGGTTTATAAAGATTTATACAGATTTCATCGGGGAAAAAATAAAATATGAAAACTTAGTTTTCAAAAAGAAGCATATGATAATGAAAAGCAAGATGTGGAGCGAAGTTCGGGAGCTTGCAAACAAGTTGAACATCATCTCCGAAATGGACCGTCACACCAGGGATTTCACCCTCAGACAGCTTCAGCTTGCTATCGAGTTCGTGGTCGCATCCTTCCCTGTCTATAGGACATACATTGAGAGCGAAGATGAGAACCTTAAGAAGCGCGATATACAGTATATAAAGGATTCTGTAACGAAAGCCAAACACCGTAATTCTGAAATCTCCCCACAGATTTTCGATTTCATACAGGAGGTTTTACTGGGAAAGTTTAGTGATGACCTGTCAGTCAAAGCTAGAAGGCTTCGTGAAGAATTTGTATTAAGATTTCAACAGCTAACCTCGCCAATAATGGCTAAAGGTCTTGAAGACACCGCATTTTACATATACAATAAGCTGGTATCCCTTAATGAAGTAGGCGGTCACCCTAATAAGTTTGGTATTGACCCTGTAGAGTTCCACAATCGAGTGAAATCATATATGAATAATCTGCCTTATTCTTTGATAACCACTTCCACACATGATAACAAGCGGAGTGAGGATGTCAGAGCAAGGATAAATGTTCTATCTGAAATCCCAAACCTGTGGCAAGACCTTGTAATGAAGTTCAGCAAAGATAATGAAAAGTATAAGACCAGCATAATAACCGAGCCAGACGACGAAGAGCAACTCATGCCCGATAAGAATACCGAGTATCTAATCTATCAGACACTAATAGGAAGCTACCCCATCGCTGAGATGAATGATGAAATGGAAAAGGAATACTTTTGTCGTATATGGGGATACCTCCAGAAAGCGATTAGAGAGGCTAAGACTTACACAAACTGGATCAATCCCAATATGAAATATGAGAATGCCTGTAAAACATTCCTCGAGGCTATCCTCAAACCTAAAAGTGATTTCCTGAAAGAGTTTATCCCTTTCCAAAGTAAGGTTTCCAGATATGGTTGTTATAACTCCCTATCCCAGCTTATTATCAAATTAGGAATACCAGGCATAAGCGATTTTTATCAAGGAAATGAAATATGGAATTACTCTCTGGTAGACCCTGATAATAGAAGAAAGGTTGATTATGATATTAGGAGAGGATACTTGAAAGAAGTGAAGGAAGCGGAAAAAGACATTGAACAATTGAATCAAAAGGTCAAAGAATGGTTTGACGACTATCAAAGCGGAAAAATTAAATTATATATAACATACAAAGGACTGAACCTGCGAAAGGCTTACCCGGACTTGTTCTTAAGTAGAAGCTACTACCCGATTGAGGTATATGGAGATTTCAAGAACAATATCGTATCCTTCGCTAGAAGCTATTATAATAGAAACGCAATTTTCATCACATCACGATTCTTCACTGAAATAAGTGATAAAGAAGATGGGGAAACGTTTTTAGGGTTAAAATGGAATGAAACCAGGATAGAAATACCAGAAGATATAAAGTCAGACCACTTCATAGATATACTAACCGGTACAAGCATCCAGGTTAAAAAGGAAAAGAAGAGCCGATTTATCTATTTGAAAGACTTATTCACAACTTTGCCTTTCTCAATAATGCTTAGCGATAATCCATCCAAATAATATTAACCATGAGACCAGATTAAGAGCAACTCACGTATCAAATGAACCATGATATGAGCCGAACGCCTCGAATAATCTCTATCAGGCGAATACTCCACAATGTCTATCCCCTGTAAGTTGTAACCCTTCAGCTTATTCAAATCATCAAGCAGTGTTTTATAAGATATACCAAGCGGTTCGGGTGTACCGACACCGTTAAACTCTGAAGGGTCAAGGACATCAGTGTCTATCGTCAGGTAAATCGGTTTATCCTTGCCAATTTTGTCTAGATAAGTATCCATCATATCTGTATTGAAAGGACATATATTGATATGCTTACGGGCAAACTCAAACTCTTCCTTCAATCCCGACCTAATACCAAGCTGATAGATGTCGGATACATTAAGTTCGTTATAGATACGTTTTATCACACTGGCGTGGGAATACTTGGTTGGCTCATCGCTATCCCAAGGTTCAAACTCATCCCTAAGGTCTGTGTGAGCATCGAATTGGATTAGAGCTATGTCCTTATTCTCTTCGTAATGCCTCTGGAATAATGGAAATGTGATACTGTGTTCACCCCCGATGGCAAGCATCTTCTTTCCCATAGACTTGATATGGTCTACTGTATCATAGATTATGTCAAGGCATTCCTTGTAGTTAGCAAGGTCAAACTGTATCAATGGGCTTTCCAGGACACAAAGCTTGAGCTCTTCTATGCTTCTATCCTGATATGGGCTATAGCTTTCGATATTGATAGAAGTCTTATACACAATCTCAGCTGCTTTCGCCGTCCCGCGCATACCGCTAACCGTCCCCTCATAAGGGAAACCGATTATGATATAATCACTCTCATCAAGCGAACAGAGTGAGAAGAGGCTGTCCTTAATCTCGTCAAATGAATGATTTTTCATTATCTTTCCTTAAAACAAAGTATAAAAGCAAGATAACAAAATAGTATGATAAAGCCAAACTTCTATTAAGTCTTCCTTCCTTTCACTATAAAGGTCTTCATCCTGCCTTTGCTCTTTACTTCGATAAAACCTCTTTCCTCGATGATGTATTCATCAAGGTTTAACCGTCTGGTATTGTCTGTGATGTGTATCTGTGAGTGTAATCCGTGAGAATCCATCCTTGATGCCAGATTTACCGAAACTCCCCATAAATCATAGCTAAATATAGGTAAATTGAATATCTAAATTTATCATTAATATTTTATAATACTGATTTAATTATTTTCTATATGAATTTGTTTAGAATCAATTTATATAATAGACTTAAATCTCTATCAGGGGTTAATATCCTTGTCAACAGGTGATGAAGGCGGTATCTTCCTAATCTTGCCTTCAATTGGATTATGGAAGAACCTCTGTGTAGGATAAGCGAAGGTGATATCCGGCGTCTTGGCAAACTCCACAAGGATGTCCTCCCAAACATTATTCTCCGTAGTCCGTCTGCGTTGTGGATGGCACATATATCTGATAGTCAAAGTCACACCAAAGTCAATCACATGAGTATAGACTATCGGAGTGAGTTTGTTATAGAAAATCATGAACTTACGCGATGCCTGTTTGATCTTCTCCTCAGCATCCTCGCTTATATGCTCTGCTTGCTGATAGATGATATCGGTGAGGATGTCCTTAGCTTTCTTCCAGTTACTCTCGAAGGTTACAGTAACCGGTATCTCGTTCCAAATGTAGTTGAAGCCTTTGGAGTAGTTGGCGAGATGTTCCGTAAAGACTTTCCCATTCGGTATCTGAACTATACGACCGGTGCTTTGGTCCGCATCGACCCAATTGCCTATCTCCATTACGGTAAACTGGAATATGCGTACGTCAATAACATCCCCAGCGGTTTGACCAAGCTGTACTCTTTCTCCAACTTCAAACGGCTTCCTCCATATAATGAAAACCCATCCAGCAAAGTTTGCCACCGCATCCTTCAGTGCTATTGCGATACCAGCAGAAACTATACCTAAAAATGTAAGAATCTGGTCGAAAAAGGCAAACCACACACTACCTATCGAGATTATACCTATTGTTATGAGTATCTTGGATACCAATTTCTTTAATCTATAGTACTTCTTGATATCTTCATGGTACTTCCTATGAAGTAGTCGGGATATGAATAGCCTTAGTAGATTTACGATTATGAATATGATGATTGATATGATGATTCGTTGAACATAAACGTTAGCAAAGATCTCTTTTAGGAAGTCAAAAGGTCCGGTTATCTCTTCTGATGTATCACCTCCATTTCCATCTATGCCTGTGCTATCTGTTGGAAAAGACTCATTATTATCTCCTGGGTCGGGAGTAAAAGCATCGTCTATAGCTCCTGTGTCTTGTATTGTCAATGATAAACTCATAAAATATAAATCCCTAATATTTTATATATAATATAGGATTAATACTCGGAATAATCAAGAATAGATGATTGCCTAAGTTTGGTTTATTAGTTACGTTTGTTAATATTAACTATTTTTTAACTTTTATCCTCATGGAGGGTATTATGATAAAGTTAAAACTGTTTCTACTCATTATCATCTCAGTTTTATTCCTCACTACCACTTTGCTGGCCCAGGATGAACGAGACATAATCAAGGCTGAAGAAAACTCCGACGCCGAGGAGTTCAAGACCGATCGACTAGCTATCGTGGTTGGGATTAACAACTACCTCAACACTAAAGTGCCAGACCTCAACTACTCCGAACAAGACGCTAAACTCATCCGAAACATACTCGAAAACGAAGGTGTATTCAATGTCCTATACTACTCATCCGAACCGGAAGAAAGACCAGCAACCAAGGATAACATCCTAAATGCTCTTAAAGATGCCAACCAACTTGCTAAGAATGGTCTGATTAAGACTTTTGTGTTCTATTTCGCAGGACATGGCTACAGGCAGGACAACGAGAACTATCTCGCACCTATGGAAATCAATATCGATGATATAGCTTACTCCGGTATCGCTCTTAGTAAGGTGATAGAGATAATCAACGACATCCAGAAAAAAGCCAAAACCATGGTCTTCCTCGATGCATGCCGTAACGAGGTAGAAAGTAATCAGCGGGGAGGTAGCGAAGCATGGGTAGAAGAGGAAACATCCGGCTCGGGATTGGGCATCATCTATTCCACACCGGAAGGGGAGTACTCTTATGAGCTGGAAGAAGAAGGACACGGCATCTTCACCCTTTTCCTTGCGGATGGATTGTTGGGAAAAGCAGACTCCCAGGAATACGGTGGAAATGAGGATGGCTTTGTTACTTTCTTTGAGCTGGCATCCTATGTATCGAAAAAGATGATGGAATGGTCGATTCACAATCCTGAACAATTATCACAGACACCAAGGGTAACCGCTCTTGAGCTAAACGGAGACTTTATCCTCACTAAACCGGACCAAGGAAGAGTTGTCGAAGATATCGACTCTAAAAACACCAAAGAGGTTATTAATAATAACAATGAGGATATCACAAATAACAATACAAACCTGAATAATGATAATGATACGGACAAATCAGATGATAAGCCTGAAATCCCGTCTAAGAAGTGGTCCTTTAATATTAACTTATCAGGTGGTTTGGGATTTAGTCCTTCTATGAAGATGTCTTATGATTTCAACAAGTTTTTTTCAATGGGTGTGCTGATTGATATGGTTATAGTAGATAAAGGAAAACTCGACGATTATTTATCTAATTATCCATATGATTTTTATTATTTTATAAATTTAGGAATTCTATTTAAACTTGATATTCTAAGTTTCTTCCCTATAAACCATTATACACATGATTTATATTTACTTTATGGAATAGCCATTGATATTTACAATAAAGAAAAAAACCAATTGGTATCAAAGATATCATTGAACTACTATTACAACTTCTATAACGGGATTATAGTTGGCGGGGGATTCAACTTCGAGTACCTTATGTTTGTTGACCCGGGTATAATACTAATAGGCTTTGAAGGGACATTCGGTCTACGATTCTAATTTGCTATAATATATTTAGATAGCTATGTCATAAATTTAGTATTGATTATTGGAATTACATTTATTACGTGTTAATTTGGTTATATTTATACTTTAATACTTTCCAGTTTTCTAATAAAAAAGGGTTCTTCCGCAATATTATGAAAGATATATATGGAGAATCCCTCATAGACCACCTTATAGAAGGGGGAGGGATAATAATGAAATACAAGTCCCCCCTTAATGGTGTCTTCACAAAAGACGAGGGAATTTTAGGGGGATTCTTCTTTGATAGAGTAAGTTTTTGCGGAAGAATCTAAAGAAGAAATGAGGTGAAAAATTATGAAAATATTAAAATTTATCTTAATCATTATTTTATCAATTCTTAGCCTAACCAGTATCTCCATAGCACAGGATGAAAGGGATATAATCAAGGCTGAGGAAGACTCGGATGCTGAGGAGTTCAAGACTGATCGGCTTGCCATCGTAGTAGGAATCAACAATTACCTTAATGATAAGATACCAGACCTTAGGTTCTCCGAACCTGACGCCAAACTCATTAAAAGCATACTTGAAGACAAAGGGGTATTCAATGTATTATACTACTCATCGGAAGATGATTCAAGAGGTGCAACCAAAGACAATATCCTCAATGGACTTAAGGATGCTAACTCACTCGCCAAGAATGGTCTGATTAAGACATTCGTCTTCTATTTCGCCGGACATGGATACAGGCACGATGGGGAGAACTATCTCGCTCCGGTTGAAATCAATCTTAACGATATCGAATACACCGGCATCGCCCTAAGCGAAGTGTTGAACATCATTAACGATATTCAGAAGAATGCCAAGACTATGGTCTTCCTCGATGCATGCCGTAACGAGGTAGAAGGTAGCAGAAGAGGCGGAAGCGAATCTTGGGCAGAAGAGGAAACACCCGGCTCGGGATTGGGCATCATCTTCTCCACTTCGGAAGGACAATACTCATACGAGCTAGAAGAGGAAGGACACGGCATCTTCACCGTCTTCCTCGCCAAAGGTATGTTAGGACAGGCTGACCTTGCTGATTATGGTGGAAATGGGGATGGTTTCGTCACCTTCTTCGAACTGGCTTCCTATGTATCGAAAAAACTATTGGAGTGGTCAGCTAACAATGCTGAACAGATATCACAAACACCAAGAGTAACCGCCCTTGAGATTAACGGAGATTTCATCCTTACGAAGGCGGATGAAGAACTAACCATCGATGATATCGAGATTGACATCAATAACAGCGAGAACAATAATAACAATTCAAACAATAATAAGGATGAAGATGATAAACTCATAAATGTATGGTCAGTAAATATAAACTTTACAGGTGGATATGGGTCTTTTTATGATAATCAAGATACTAGTCCTGGATTTGGATTAGGTCCTTCATTGAAAGTAGGTTATGATATAAATAAGCAATTTTCGGTTGGTTTATTTGCATCATTCTTATTTGATACTTATGGTGGTATTTATTTACCGATGGGTGGATTCTTTAGAATGGACATATTGGGTTTCATCCCCATAATTCATCATAAACATGATTTATATGCTCTATTGGGAATAGGTGTTGATATAATTAATTTAGGTTATGAAGTGTTACCATTATCACTAATGACCTCACTGAAGTATTATTATAACCTTGATAACGGGGTAATACTGGGTGGAGGTATAAACTTTATTCTTCCTGATATTATATTAATGGAGATTTATATACTCGGATTCGAAGCCACATTCGGTTTCCGCTTCTAACAAGCCAATCACATTAAGATAAAACCATCCTTAATTTATAAATCATACAAAAAATGAATTATACTTTACTTAATACTTAATGTATATTATTATATATTATAAATTATACTATAAAAGTGGGGTAAATTTAAATGAGAATAAAATGTATTTTAACCATGATAATACTCATCCTGATATCAATACCATCCATCATCTATTCACAGGGGAAAGGCGGGGTCATCATCTCTGAAGAAGGCGGGGATGAAGAAACCAGCGATGAAAGGATGGCTTTGGTTATAGGCATCAATGACTACCTAAACCCATCCATCAACGACCTTAAATACGCTACTGAGGATGCATACGCTATGGAAGACATCCTTGAAGATAAAGGATACTTCACTGTTAAGACGCTGATAGGCACCGATGCATTAAAGTATACCATAAATAACCACCTGGAGTATATCGAAGATGAAGTAAGATACGGCGAGATTAAAACTTTCCTTATGTTCTTCTCGGGTCACGGCTTTGAGATAAATGGTGTCAAATACCTTGCCACTTACGATATAGACCCAAGCAACATCGAAAACACCTCACTTAACTATAACAAACTGGAAAACCGATTGGAGAAGCTACGCCGATATGGGGCAAAAATCATGGTCTTTATCGATGCATGCCGTAATGACCCGTATGTCCAGAAACCCAAAGGGAGTGGTGATGTAAGTCCTTTCACCGATGAATATGCCGAAGGCTACCTCTCTTTCTTTTCCACCTCGGAAGGGACATACTCTTACGAGTTCGATGAGTTGGGTCACGGCGTCTTTACATACTTCCTATTGAGGGGTCTCGATGGTGATGCTAATAAATATGACGATTATATATCATTCTTTGAACTGAGCGATTATGTAGCGAAAGAGATGCGCAGGTACTTGTTGGATAAAGGTGTAAGGCAAGAACCACGTGTATATGCCAGTGATAACATAGGAGACTTCTATATCACAATTGTAGATGAAAGCGACGATTGGGATGATGATGTCGTCGTAACCAATGAACCACCGCCTGGACCAAGTTGGGTTGATGCTTCCAATGATAGATACCCAGATAAGATTAAGGTGGAATGGGCTTATGTGCAAAGTGCCACTAAATACAAGATATACAGGAAAGATGAAAACCAGTCTGACTATGAATACCTCAACTGGACAAGCAAGACATATTACTATGATTATGATGTTAAACCTGTCAAGAAGTATTACTATGCCATTCAAGCAGTGAATGAATATGGAGAAAGCTATCAGGTTTACACCAGCGGACGCACCTCAGAACCACCGCCCATCGGAGACATACTATACTTCCAGCTGGGTGGAAGCCCGGTTTCCTATGAACCAACCGAACCTCAGACGTCCTTATTCTCTAACGCAGAGGCTACCGTCATGTATAATGATTACTACTGGCTAGATTGGTTAAGCTATGGAGGTAAGATAGGATATGAGCATGGTATAATAAGAGGTGGGCAAATAATACTTATGACTATCAACACAGCTTACGATAACCAAGGCTTCAGCCACACATTTAAACTGAAACTGTTTGTAGGGGGGATGGTAGGTTTAGTTGTACCCAACCTGCATCTAGGCATTCTTCATTTCATCACCTTCATTGTAGGAGTAGCCCGTGATGATTTGAGTCATCAGTATTGGGTGCCATTACTAATCAACCTGGTTAATACAGGGACCTCTCTTTTATCCATGAATAATCATATAACAGGTGATGCCGAATTAAGCGTGGAGTACATCCTTGGTTTCAATAGGAATTTTGGTCTATATGTTAGTTTGGGTATAGCTTACATAAACTTCCAAAACTGGCAAGATGACATCGAATATGAAATATGGCCCATTACCCTTACTGTTGGGATATTGTTTGGGGAATAACTTCTTATCATTAATTGCAATGTGAAATCTGATTTCAATTAATATCTCAATTAAACCAAAGATTGCAAAATTGAAATCATGATTATTTGCAATGGTTGAAATTTGGTTATGGTTTTATGCAAAACTAATCCATTTTTTTATATAAAACCATACTTATTGCCAAACCGTAATTAGTTTTCATAAGATTGAAAAGTTATATGAAAAATTGGTTTCAAGAATTTAGGTTGGCGGAAGTAAACAAGATAAACTTTTATCAATCAATGATATTATACCAAAAGTCGTTGATCTTAAGCAATGATATAAGAAACCTTATCCTATCCTCGTCTCCTTTGGAGACGCACTCCTCATTAGGAGAAGGAATTAGCAAAAGATCTGGTAAAAGATGCTTTATAAACAAAACTTCTTCAAGTCCTCCCTATGACATCTTCTGAGAAGATGAGAGGATATTAGGAGGGTCTCTTTGTATTTCTTACAATTATCGAATTTTGATATTATATATAATTTCTACCAAGTCAATTTATGAAATTGCTTATACAAATATAATAACAAATATTAAGCATCATGAAAACCGAAATAGTTACGATTAACTTCTATTTTACTATTTATGGATTTTTCTAATATAAATATAATGTTGTCTTATATTGGTGATTAATAAATATTGATTCCTATAATATTATTATTATATTTATTATAAAAGTCATTTAGAGTTATAGAGTATTTATCATGAATCCATTAGAATTGGTTAAATCAAAATTACTAAAATACCGAGATGTAAATACGTATTTAAAAGCCACATATCTGCTACTGCTATGCATAGGTGTGGTATTGTTCAATACCTTTTTCATGACCTTTTATCTTATCATATCATTACACTTATTTTTTAGAGCGATGTTGGTTTTAACAATTGTTATTATCATTGTTATACTATTAATATTAAACCACAAACTGATTATAGCTTCAATTCTAGGTTTTACCTCCATGACCCTTTATTTATTAATGGGCTATTTCCATCTTGGAGGGATGTCCTCATACTCATTACCGCTTTTGCTTACTACTATGACTTTTAGCTTTTTCTACTTTGGCTTCAAAGGTGGTATAGCATTATCATCATTCGTTCTTATATCTATAGGATTGGATATAGCCTTTAGTTTTTCAGAACACATAGGCATGAATGTAGCTATATCTAATGTAAGCATGAGATGGGTCAAATTCGCTACTTATATCATAGCATTAGCAACAATATCCAGCTTTTTTGTATTTTCAATAAATCGAGTTACAAGACTATATAACGAAAAACAGAAAGAATCAGATAAAAATGCCAGACTGGTAAAAAAGATGACCCACCAACTTGATGAAAAGACCATCCTTTTGAAAGAGATACACCATAGAGTTAAGAATAACCTGCAAATCATCAATAGTCTATTACGACTCCAATCCAACCTTAATAAAAACAAAGACTTTATCAAATCGGTTAATGAATCTCAATCCCGTATACAATCGATGGCTTTGGTACATGAAGTGCTTTATCAGAATGAGAATCTTGCCTGGATAGATATGTCAAAATACTTCGAGAAACTTACAGATTTCCTTTTCTATAATTATGATATTGACAAAAACTCTATTTCACATTCCTTATATATTGAACCTATCATGCTAAATATTGAGTCTGCTGTTCCTTATGGTCTCATTTTCAACGAGATTCTATCGAATAGTCTAAAATATGCTTTTCCAGCGGGAACTAAAGGTCATATTGATATTAAATTCTATAAGCAGGATAATTTGTATATTTTATGCATTGCGGATAACGGTAAAGGTTTTCAGAAAGAGATAAACATCAAAAATCCCAAAACATTAGGATTAAGCTTGGTTAACGACCTGGTTAACCAATTAGGTGGTGATATTCATATGAAGACTGATAATGGTGTTAATTTCACTATCCATACTAATTGTGATAATCGAATATTCAAAAAATGTTTTAAATAAAATATACCCATTATTAACAAAAATAATAAATAAATATAACCATATAAACTTATTCAAATATCTTTTTTTGTTATATGTAAAATCTTATTATATTAGTACATAGGATAACGATTCAAATAATCCATATAAAAGCGAAAAAATTATAAATATGGAAAATACCAGACTAAGCAAAAATGAAATCAAACAACTAATGAACTATAACCGAAAAGTCAAAACAAAATCAAAATCGGACCGGATACGATGTTTGATATATTGGGGGAAAGGTTGGAGCTGGAAACAGATAAAGGAAGCCCTATTCATATCCGATGCCACCATAAAGTCATACCTGGACAAATATAAAGCTGGTGGTATCGATGAATTGCTATCAGTCCATTATGAGGGTAACAATAACAAGCTAACCGAAAAGCAAGAAGACATCATAAGAGAATATGTTAAAGATAAATCCGCTTTAACCACCGAGGATGTATGTGATTTTGTAAAGGACCATTTCGGCATACAATACACCACCAACGGCATGGTAAAGACCTTAACCAGATTGGGATTTACTTATAGAGAGATGGAAAAAGAAGCATATGAGGTTGACCCTTATTTACAAGGCATTCATTACGGATTCAGCTATATCGATAAAGTGATTAACCAGAAGAAAGATGAAAGCATATACTTTATAAATGCTGGTAAGGTTTTATATAGTCCTAATCTTAGCTATGGTTGGATAGTAAAGAAACACATATATCATAAAGAAACCCTTAATATAGAAGTAGAAGCTAACATTGCCTATGACCTAAAAACCAATGAAGTCATAACCAGCAAAATCGAAGGAACAGATGACAGTTCAATAAAAACCCTTCTTAAGAAAATCCTCCATAAGAATTCCAATACAAGACAAATAACAATAATGGTTTATAATGCATCCAAATCCAAACTTAGAACGATAAAATCTTTTATCAAGAAATATGCGAAAGATATCTCAATCGAATTGATTGAAGTACCTCCATATAAGCCAAGATTGCATATTGATTCTAATTAAGTGATTTTGTTGTGATGGTAGGTTATGTTGTTACGGTCTGTCTGGATATGATGGTTAGTGGGATTTTAAGAGTTAATGTCATACCTACATCTGGTACTGATTTGACATAAAGCTTTCCACCGAGGTTCCTTACTGCCTCTTTAACCACACTCATTCCTACCCCCCTTCCCGATATCTCACTGACTTTTTCTTTAGTAGAAAAACCATCAATAAAAAGCAGATTGATTAATTTATTTTCCTTTTCATATGATATTCCCATCTCTTTCGCTTTTCTCCTCAGCTTTTCCATATCGATACCTGACCCATCGTCTTTTATGCTTATGGTTAAGAATGTTTCATCCTCGTTTATGCTTAGGTAGATGTTTCCATACTCATTCTTACCCTTTTGCTTTCTAACTTCTGGGTACTCTATACCATGGTCTAGTATATTTCTAATAAGGTGTATGATAGGGTCTTTCAAAGTCCTCACCACTTTAAAGTCAATCTCGGTAGTGTTTCCGAAGAGTTTAATCTCGTGAACCTTTTTCCCAAGGCTCTTACTGATACTCTTAATCATTTCATTCAAAGTATCGACGAATGGCATAACGGAGCCTTTCTTAATCCTATAGATTGAATCGAGCAGTCTAAGCAATGCTTTTTTTGGAACAGTGCGAGACCTGGTTATATATAAAGACAAATCGTTGTAGTTGTTGAGTAAAGTATCGATCTTCTCCATTTCAACCCCGACGACTTTACTCTCATAGTCCTCGATTTCTTCAACTTCCACACCCAGGATTCTGTTGGCGAGGGCAGATTCCTTATTAAGAGACTCTTCTAACTCTTCTATCTTGGAATTAACCTTCTTAATGAATCTATTTATTGGAATGGAGTTATTGTCCCTTTGCTCGATAAACAGATTTTCTAATTCGTGTGCACTATTAGATGAATCAGACATTGACAGCATCTTGGTTAATCCTTTAATACTATGTGAATGACGAGTTAAGGTGTTCAGGTATTGTTTATCATTTTCAAGACCTTCTTCCCAGTTTTTTGAGTCAACCTTTGATTTTAGTTTAGCTAGATTTTTGTAAGCCTCGCTTATCGATTCTTTACCAATCTGCGGATTAATCTTAAGTAGATTATAAATAAGTTCGATTTCCTTCTGATGCTCCTGTTTCTCCTTCTCCAGCTTTTCTTTCAGCACTTTCTGCTGGGTTATATCATCTATAAGGACCATAATACCAGTTATTTCGTCATTATCATATATTCTTTCAAAGTTTAACTTATAGAATTTTTGACTATATTCTCCAGTCGACTCTGAATATATAATAACCGGGAATTCTTTTGTTATAGGCATACCATTTATCGTGGAAACCGGAGTTCTTTTCCTGTTCAATAATATATCGATAAAAGACTCGAGGTATCCTTTTACTGTCTCACTATTATTGTTATACAGGAGGAATTCGGTAAGATTAACCCCACTTACCTGTCTATCGGGGAATAATTCTTCCATAAATTTAGAGTATTGTGATTTTATCCTTTGGTTTTTTCCTACGGATATAATACCGCTTTTCATGTTATTCATGATATCGCGGTTCTCTTTATTTATCGCTTTTAATTCCCGCTGAAGACTCTTTAGTCGGGTTATATCAACGAAACTCACCACTGCTCCGATAAATTCGTTCTCTTCACCCCTTACCACGAAAATACTTTTTAACACATCTATTTTATTGTTATTAATGTTTATAGTTTCTTCTAAATGGTAAATATCTTCAAATAAATCCTGGCTGTAAATCTTTTCTATTCTATCCCTTTCTATATCTGACAAATAATCGTACTTTTCCCCGATGATATCTTGTTTAGACATTCCCAGTAGCTTGGCCAGTTCTGCATTTACCGAGACTATATATCCATCCTTATTTAATGAGTATACATTTACGCTAATGTTATCTAAGACAGATTCTATGAATAAGTTTCGGTTATTGGCTTCTTTCAAGTTCTCGATGATTTTGGTACTGTAGCTTTCGGAGATATCGAATATGCGCTGTCTTAAGGTCATTGTATCATTCTTTAACTTTTTTATCTGGTTATCTTTTTCATTGAGTTTCTCACCCTTTTCTTCTATGATATTGGACATCTGGTCTTGCTTTTCGTTATCATTAGAGATTATATCTCTTAATTTAAAGCTGATTAGAAGCAATATCCCCACCAGGACAATGTAAAGACCTCCTATAACGGATATTATAACATAGAAATAACTTTCCGATAGGAAAAAAGAAACCACGCATACGCTGATAATCAATGCTGTAAATATTATAAGAAAGAGATATACTTTTTTTATAGAATTCATTTAATATAAATATAATACTTAATTTTTAACTTGTTAATTATCTTATAAGAACATCTAAACATTTTATATCATTTTTATTAATATCAATTTTTGCTATTAGTGTTTATCTATCGAATATTATTATAACTTAATTTGAATCACGGAAAAATAAAAAAAATGAAAAAAAATAAAAAAAACATCAAACTCGTTTACCCCAAACCTAGAGGCTTCTGTGCTGGAGTTATCCGAGCAGAAAAAATACTCAGAACCATGCTGGAACTTTATGGGTTTAATGAAAAAATATATGTTAGAAAACAAATCGTTCATAATAGATATATTATCAACCTATTCACTAAACAAGGTATCATCTTTGTAGACGAGATTGACGATATCCCTCCTAACTCAATCGTTGTTTTCTCAGCACATGGAGTTAGCCCTAAAGTGAGGGAAAAAGCTAATAAGAAAGGCTTGATAGTAGTCGATGCTACCTGCCCTTTCGTAAAAATGGTCCACGATAACGCCATCAAGTACGCAAAGCAAGGTTACCACATAATCTTCATCGGAAATAGAAACCACGAGGAAGCCGTCGGAACAACCGGAGAATCCATTCTGATACAGGAAAAGTACGAACAAGAAGGCAGGAAGCATGGCAATACCTATATCATATCCAGTAAGAAAGAAGCCGAAGCCTTTACTATAAAGGACACCAAACCAGTGATATGCCTTAGCCAGACTACACTTAACACTGACCAAACCGACACCATTGTACGAGTTCTTAAAGACAGATTAGGCGAGCGATTAATCTTTCCAAAGACCACGCATGTCTGCTATGCTACGAAGAATCGCCAGGATGCCCTCAAAAACATGATTATGGATACCGGATGTGAGTTAGTATTTATAATCGGTTCACAGAACAGCTCCAACTCAAAACGACTCGTAGAAAACGCCCGTAGCCTCGACATAGAATCATACCTTATCGATTCTTACCGTGATATAAAGGAAGAATGGCTGAATGATAGACGGATTATAGGCTTATCATCAGGAGCATCCGCACCTGAAATCCTTATAGGAGAGGTTATACAATATTTTCATGAACATTACACTGTAGAGATTGAGGAATATATATTCAAAGAGGAAAATGTAAAACTGCCTATACCAAACCTGGAAGGATTGAGGGAAAAATGAAAATCATACTAGTGGAAAATGCCAGAAGCTGGAGCGGGGCTTGTTATGAAGTGATGTTGCTCGCTAAAGGACTTAACCAGGCGGGACATCGGGTTATGCTTGTATCAAAACCTGGTACTATGGTTAGCGAGAGGTTCGCCACAGAAGGACTAAAAGTCTTCGAGTGCAACATAGCCAATGATGGGGACATTATAGCCATGTTCAAGCTAAATCGCCTATTTAGAAAGTTCAAACCGGATATCGTTGAACTGGTGAATCAGAAGGCATATTGGATTGGAGCGGCTCTTTGCATGATTCATGGTGTGAAGTGTGTAATTAACCGCAATATAAGCAGTCTACCCAAACGGAAAGTCTTATTCGCATTCCTTATCAATAAGCTTTGTGATAAGGTCATAGCCGTGACCCATTCCATCAAAGATACCCTTCATCATGAATTAGGTACTCCTAAGGATAAAGTAAGGGTTATCCACCCTTCGATAGACATCAATCCATATCTGAAGTACAATGCTGAAAGCACAATAAGAGATGATTACAACTTATCAGACCACTTCATCTTTACCTACATAGGCAGGATAGAGAAGGCAAAGGGTGTGTTCCTCCTAGTGAATACATTCTCAAAGCTTGTTTCAATAAACAACCACACAAGGCTTATACTTGTCGGACAGCCTTCAGAGAAAGATATCAACCCATTGAAAGAATTGATAAGGAGGAGTGGTATCCAGGATAAAGTAATCATAACCGGTTTTAGAAGAGATATAAAGAACATTCTATCAGCTTCAGATGTATATGTCCATCCATCACCTAGTGAAGGGTTACCATTAAGCATTATCGAAGCTTCAGTCATGGCTAAGCCCATCATCTCAACTAACGCCGGCGGTATCTCCGAACTAATAAGCGATGACGACAATGGTTGGCTATTCGAGCCATATGATAAGGATAGACTCTTATCGCTAATGAGTAAAGCGATAAAGGAGCATGACTACATGAAAAGGCTTGGTATGAGGGCTAAAGAGAAAGCTGTTAAGTCTATGAACATTAATAGGATGGTTAATGAATATATAATTTTATATGACAACTTATTCAAAGATTAAATAAAATATAAACTATTAAAAAAAACATATTTTGGTTATTTTATATTTATTCTATATACCTGATTAATAACGAAAAATAAGCCTAATATTAATAATAGATAGTTGACTAATTGGTTTTTTTGTGTAAACTTTTTTATAAGGAGATTTTTTTTACCAAAGATTATCTCACTTTGATT
>CAYUUC010000024.1:0-24310 GCA_964447635.1 uncultured Spirochaetia bacterium | reverse complement strand
ATATTAATTTTATATATTAATTAATATCAATATCGCAAATTAATAGCAAAATTGGATTTTTTTATTATATTTATATGTATAGAGATAATAATAAAATGTGTTAAATTATTAAATAAAGTTAGGATGAAAACATAACATAAAGCCGGAGAAATTTATGGCACCAGAGTCAAAAAACGAGAATAAAATAATAAACGACCATCAAGAGATAGAGAAGCTATTGAATCGTTTCCGAAGTACCCGAGCTGTAGTAGAAATAGAAGTATTAGGAAAAACTTACGAAGGTAATATCCATTCGGTATCTGATGTCACTCTATCATTACACTATAAAGGTGTTATCCCGGCTACCGCTTCTAGTCTAACTGTAAACATAACCAGCGGACATACGATTTACAAGTTCACTACCTCCATTTTGGATGTCCAAGATTCTGAAGCTGTAATATCTACTCCCAACGAAATAATAACTCTGGTAAAAAGAAAATATAAACGTGTAAAGATAGAAGACCCCAAAGAAGCCTCCATAGAGTTCACCGTAGCAATGGATTCAATGCCACAAGCAGATTCCGGTAAAGTTGTCCCCAAATACGCACAGATTTATACCGAGCTGTCCAAAAAAGTCCCTGATATCAAAAAGATAGTCCAGCTTATCGTCCAACATTTACAATCATACGCAGACGACAGTAATATTGTATTATACAAGAAAAATGAAGACTTTCCTCTACCAGTAAGGATAATAAAAGAACTAAATGAGACCCTTTATATAAAGAATACCAGGGATAGATCATCATATCTAAGCAATGTTATCCCCAAGGTTATCTCTTTAGGGACTTATCTAAAACACCTCAAAGAAGAAGGTGTAGACGATGGGGAAATTAAGGATATCATGCTTAAAATGATAAATGAAGACCAGAAAAGAGGTGTCCGCTCCTATATTTATTCCCCCATAAGCCTTTTTGGAGAGGTTATCGGTCATATATATGTAGCTAATATCAAGACTGAGTTCAGCGACCAGAATGTATATATAACCATAAGTATGGCTGAAGTTATATCTGAAGCCTTCGTTAAGACCAAGCTG
This sequence comes from uncultured Spirochaetia bacterium, assembly GCA_964447635.1. Taxonomy (GTDB): domain Bacteria; phylum Spirochaetota; class UBA6919; order CAYUUC01; family CAYUUC01; genus CAYUUC01. Next base: position 23,238 of record CAYUUC010000024.1, on the reverse strand, counting down.
TTCCAGCTTAAATCCGCCGGCTCGATAAGTGCTGATGTTATAAATCTAAGCGCTGGCGGGGCTTTAATTGAGGTTAATGACCAGTATGTGATGAAGTTTATAAGACCAAATACAAAGCTAAACCTTACATTAAAGATCACTGACGTTTCCGGAAAAACTCACGAGTATAAATGCGGAGCTAAAGTCCTGAGGGTTATGAACGCGGAAGGAAAAAACAGAGTCGCTATCAAATTCTTAGAACTTAGATGGAACGAACAGGACGCTGTCGATAAAACCGTGAGAAAGAAAATAGAATTCCAGCAAGCACTCAACGAAAAGAAATAAATCTTAAAAAAAATCACTATAAATACAATCCTAAACTTCTAAACCAAATTCATATACTACCAATATGGGTTAGGTTTTATCCTATAGACAGACCGATAGATAATCTTAACCAACGTAAATCGAAATTTTATAGAATATTAAGAAAAGTTTATTATAACTTTGGAGATACTGGCTAAATTTTATTATAAATAATATAAAAACTAAAGATGGTAAATTAGCTATGGCTGAAATAAATAACCAGGAATTTAAGCATATGATAAAAGAAGGGCATAAGTTCATCACTAAACCTACTCAGGATGGTGATAAATGGGACTTAAGAATGGCTATCCCCAAAGAAAAACAAAACGATGACCCCATATATAAATACCAGCGATACTATATAGATAAACCTGAACCACAAATCGAAAAGGTGCTCAAAAGCATAAGACCCGGTCATCCTTACTTCCTCAAAGCTCAAGAATACGGTATCATACTTATCGACGTTAAAGGCTTTTCTACAAGAGACACATACGACCAAATCAATATTGTAAACTATCTATATGCTATCATATCCTATGTATTGGCTGTATCAAACTATCGAAGCAAAGGGAAACCCACCATTGTAACCACCGGAGACGGGTGTTACATTATTTATCCGTCTTATGAAGCACCGATTATCCCTTTAATGGCGATTAACTATCGAAATGCTTATAGTCTTGCTCCCGGGAAGACCAGTCACACTCTACGCTCCCTATATAATGAGGACATCAGGATATGCTGTCACATCGGTCCAGCTATCCAGCTGAGGGACATCACCGGTAATGTGAACTTCATCGGCGAAGGGATGAACGATTGTGCAAGACTGGGTAATGTAAGGAGTTCTCAATATAGTGATTATGACGAAAAGAATGATATAATCGTATCCGATAAAGCACATAACACCCTTATGCAATTCAGGAAGAAGAACTGTCCCCTCGCTCCATGGCCCTTCAACTTCAAAGCGGATGGTATAAATCAGATTTACACCGATAAACACGGTAAGGAACATCACTTCAAGATTGTATCTCCTATAACTAGCCACCTTAACTTCATGAGGCTTCCTCATTCGGATACATGGATGCTTGGTAGTGGCTGGACGAAAGACAACTAGACCGAAAACCCCCTCCCTTAAATCGAAAGCGGGTTTTCTGTCTAAGTATGTTTTTATTTATAGTTTAATACAATTTATGAATAAACCGGGATTTTACCCTTAAGGTTTTTCAACTTACCGATATAGTTGGATTCAATCAGTCTTATGCCTTTCTCCACCAGCATTTTCGGTTTCCTCGATTCACTCACCGTTTCACCATTTTGATATGTTTCATATAGAGCTATGTTTAGCCTTTCGATGTTCCTTTCGATTAAATCGATGATTCCTGACATATCATTATCCTTTGCCAATTTAATCATTTTATTCTCGATTTCCTCGTATAGGTCTAGATATTCATCTCTTCTTGTTCTCATACTCTTCCTCCTTGTGTGTTTTTTGGATATCTATTCTAATTCATCTTTATATGATAGCTTGTTTTAATCGATTTATTATATCGATTGGTAATTATCGCAAGTAATGGTTTTTGAAAGAGCTGCACATATTGTACCAAGAAAAACGATAATTAGAGTAAGAAGCTGTAAAGTCAACATAGGGAGGGTTTAGGTAAATGGGTAAAATTGACACTCTTGTATTAAATAATAAACTGTGTAATAATGTAAAATTATCCGCGAATAATTAACAAATACGTATAAAAATGACCCACTATGGTTAAACATTGCTTAGAAATGTTTACTTATGTTACGGTGATGATATCTAATCTATCTTCCACAAACCATTAAACATAGTTAAAAAACCATCAATACAAAAAACTAATATTTAACATGACTTTTAATTATATGCTGTTTTTATTAGTATTTATTATATAAGGATTATCTTACATTTAAATAAAAAATTAATTAGAAAGGAATATAAATTATGAATACAACAGATATCTTAAAATTAGCATATACAATGGAATTGCAGGGGCAAGAGTTTTATAAATCCAAAATCGAGTCTGTCGGTTCCCCTCGATTGAAAAGAACATTTGAATACCTTAGCGAGATGGAGAAGGAACACGCAGAATACATCCAGAAACAAATCGACAACATAACCAAAGGGAAACCAGTCGAAAAACTGCCCGATACCGAAGAAGACATGTTCAACAAAGTATTTAAGCAGGAAGGCATGGAAGAGGGTAAGCTGGATACCGACTTGGGTGACTATTCCATCATAAGAATGGCTTACCTCATTGAAAAAGACTTCACCGAATACTACAACAACGCAGCCAAAAACCACGAAGGCGAGCTTAAAGATATGTTCAATACATTAAAAAAATGGGAACAGGGTCACACAGATATGATGAGGGAACATATGAGCAACCTTATTAAAAGGAATTCCTTCGAGGAAAAATTCTTTGAACCACTATATTAAATAAAATTAATCATCGAATTTCCATAAATCATTCAAACCGTCTAAATCAACACCGCCAGCGTATAAATATATGCTTCCGTTTATATACTCCAGGGAATGAGTCCCCCTTCCCGATGGACTGGATGAGGGGTCTAACTCCCTCCAGGTACTGCTTGATATGGTGAACACCCAGGTTTCCTCCAAGCCGATATGGTCTAAGGTACCATCGATCCTTTCTTCCCCGCCGAAAAGCAACAAGCTATCTTCGGTTAGATAAGTCAGCTTTGCCATCCTACGATTGGTTGGTGTATTATTGGTGACTACCTCTGTCCATTCATTATTGGATAGGCTATATACCCATGTATCATTAAGATAATCGGGTGCGAGGAACTTCTCCTGACCACCGAAAATCCAAATTTCGTCATCACCATCATAATAGTAAGCGGCACTGGTCCTGGCTGGTGGAGATGTTGTTGGATTCAGCTGGGTCCAGGTCTGCGTAGATACATCATATTCCCATGTCTCATCGGAAACCTCGCTTTGGGTGTCCAGATACTCCCCTCCGTAAAGTATTATTTTATCGTCACCCACATAGCACATCACAAAACCTATCTTAGCCCCGGCATTATTAGTGGTGGTGATTTGTGTCCATGTATTGGTGCTTAAATCGAATTCCCATGTATCGTCTTTATATTCGGAAGCCAATCCTATACCTGCTATACCTCCGTACATAATGATTTTGTCGTTGCCTATATAGACCATCCCCTGCCTATTTATAGGTTCAGGCTTCGTTCCGGATGGAGTCCGGTCGGTCCACTCATCAGTAGCCGGGTCATACTCCCATATATCGTTATACTTTTCCCCGAAACCAACTAAGTCAAACCCACCAAAGATGATAAGCTTCCCGGAGTCGGTTACCGCAGTGGAATGGTAATACCTTTCATTGGTAGGACCATCCTGTACATCGATTTCAGTCCAGTTAGCCTCATCAGGGTCGATATCACCACCATCGCCAGCATCTCCTCCATCACCACTATCGCCTGAGTCTCCTCCGTCCGAGGGGACATTACAGAAAGACATACTGAATAATACTAACCCAGCTAAAATGATTAATATGATTTTACTCTTCATATCTTTTTACTCCTTCCATGATTTTGATGAATCATCCGTTATAGATAGATGATTTATTAATGCTAATCAAAGCTAAACCCAAGAGCATACTTTAAGTTATAATATATATTAGGTATTACTACAATTCTATATAAAAGATGAAGTAAAAAGATTAAGATTTGGTAGAATTTGCAATTAAAAGCTCTCCGGTATCTTCATCGATACATGAGCGACGAACTCTTTCACAACGGCAGGGTCTTTAACGAAAGAGGATACATACTTATCCATTATACGGCTAATGAGTAGCATATAGGTATTATCTGAAATGATAGCGATGACTTCATCATTGGAAACGATATTATACACTTCCACCGAAGAATCATGTTTGGACTTGCTTCTTAAGCGATGTTTATACTCCTCGACTTTGCTGAAGAATTGTTCTGTTTTACTACCAATCATTATCTCCGGATTCTCTACCTCATCAATACCTCGAGGTTTTTTGGTTACATTCTGCACCAGCATCTTGAAATACATCTTGTCCTTGGTATTGAACATACCCTTTATAAAATTCAGCACTGCCTTATGAAAACCTCTAAGCTCTTTACCAGCTTTCGTCCAATAGTATTCCCTGGAATAGATGGAGTATGGTCTGTTACTCACATTATACCTGTCTAGCGGGTATGTTATGTATATTAGACTTTTCTTAGTCTTCTTAAGGAGCTTCTTCATATTGTGATAGAATGTAACCATGCCATCCTCACGAAGCGAATCGAAAGTCCTAAGCGGGATAAGCGTGCTGATGAACTGGGACTTCCGTATCAGGAAGTGAGAATGGATATACATAACCATGGTCATTAGGAAGAACATGATAAACAAGACCAGCACTATTATCGAAACCACCTGCGTGGTAAGGTCTAAATCAAACACGGGAAAGTAATTTGGTAGAAGTGTAAGCAAGAATCCGAACAAGATTGAACTCAACACTATTATGATTAACTGAAAGATTGATCTCTTCATAAGTCTTTACCTAAACCGTCTTTCAAGGCATACCATAAGCGAGCCACGGCACAGCCTCTTTTTATTCAATGCTAATACCTTATGATAAGTCCAAACTCGGTAAAAGTCAAGCTAATATGTTAATAAATGGTTGACATATGATAAAATCCGAATTAATATAAACCTATCATTATAATTAAAAAGGATAAAACATGATTAAGATAAAATCCATCGTAATATTCATAGTCACTATCTCCCTACTCCTAATCACCTGTACATCATCATCCGACTATGATATGAAACAAAGCGACCAATACCTATACTTAATCCGGCAAGGTCTCAAATATGGCTACATTGATAGAGAAGGCAAGACCGTCATCCTACCCCGCTTCACTGATGCCTCCCCCTATTCCGAAGGATTGGCTCTGGTCAAAGTGGATGGCAAATACGGCTATATCGATGAAGAAGGGGACATGGCTATTCAACCAGACTTCCTCCATGCAGAGTCCTTCTCGGAGGGTTTAGCAGTAGCGAAGAGCTTTTCCAAGTATGGCTACATCGACCGCTATGGTGGATTTGAGATAGCCACCGCTTTTGACTATGCCTATCCCTTCTCGGAGGGTTTAGCCTTAGTCCAAATAGATAAGGACTGGACGTATATAAACCGAAAAGGCGAGGTCATCACCGATTTGACATTCCTATCAGCAGACCGTTTCCAAAACGGATTAGCCCCGGTAAGACCAGTAGGCGAAGTGTATTGGGGTTATCTGGGCAGAGATGGCAAGATGGCGATAGAGGCACAATTCGATAAGGCTAAGCCATTCTCAGAAGGTCTGGCTCCGGTCAGGTTAGGTGACCTATGGGGATACATCCACCACAAGAATGGGAAGATGGTCATAAATCCCCGATATAAGAATGCCTCCCCCTTCTCAGAGGGTCTGGCACTGGTCTGGGGTAATAACGATGCTGTCTATATAGACACCACAGGCAAACCCATCATCTACGAAGGCTTAAGTTATGGCAAAGACTTTGCCGAGGGCATAGCTCCTGCTATGATAGGCGGATTGGATACAGGTAGATGGGGATACATGGATAGGAAGGGCGACTTCGTCATCATGCCGGAATACCTTAACGCTTTCCCCTTCTCAAACGGAGTGGCTAGGGTGTTTGTTAAAGGAACAAAGAGTGAGAAATGGGCTTACATAGACAAATCGGGTGAGGTTATCTGGAAGGAGGATTAATACTCACTCCTCGTCACTCCCAGGTCTGATAGGGTCTTTACTATGTCATACTTAAGGGTGGCGTTCTCATCTTTGTAGTAGGCACGTATAAGGTGGGGCGGTGTGTTCTCGTTACCGCACTTACCCAGTACAATGACGCATTCTCTTCTCACATTGACCGATGGGTCGGTATTGAATGCTTCTTCGATGATGTCCACTATATCGGAGTCGGCTATTTGACCGAGGCGTCTCACTGCTTCTATCCGGTCTCTCGGTGCTTCACCATACAACAGCATATCGATGTATTCCAGCTTGTTCAGACGGATGTGTGTTATCATCTCTTCATGGGTCAATTCCCTAACTTCACCGTCAAAATTGATGGTATTAGACCTGATGCCTCTTTCACCTAGTATCTTATCGACGAAAGCCCCTCTGCCTATCTTCCACAGCTTCTGCTTTATGTATTCGATGACATATAATTCGTTTTCGGTTCTCAGTGATTCTTTGAGGAATTCAAATCCGATATCGTTATCCAATTCATAAATTCCGTCGAGAATTTCGACCTTGACTCCCCAATCGTCTTCTACCTGGTACTGCTCTTTGAACACTTTTATCACTTTATCCATGATGGAGACTTTCTTCCATCTTCTGGCGAGATTGGTCAATGTCTTTACGATTTCCCTTCTTACATTGTAAAAGCTGGTTAGGTTAACCTCGTATGATGCTTCATTCACTCCGTAGACATCGTTATCCTCGACTTGAAGTCTTTGAATGAGTTTATCGATAGGGTAATCGGTGATGAATTTGGATAAACCCTTGACACAGCATAGTCTAACAAAGATGTTAGGGTCATCAATCTTATAGGTGAGTGCGGGGATGGTCTCCTCTTCGGTTCTGGAGGTGATGATATTGCATGCTTCTAATCTCATATCCTGATCATCACCGGTAATTAGTATCTGGACGAGTCTTTCCATCGCCCAAACCTTATTCCGATTGTCTCCCAGTTTCTCAATTCCTTTCATACGGTGTTTCTGCTGTGTAGAATATAGGTCAATAATGATATCACGTATGGTATCTCCGGAGAAGATTACCGGCATAGATATGAAGATTAATGAAATGAGTATTAGTATGATAATCGAATTCTTTTTCACTTATATACAGACCTAATATTGAGTTAGATTTATTGTATTAAACGCGTTTGTTGACTATATTTGCCTTAAAAGCATGAGTTTTCTTGGTTGTAATACTGGAGGTGTTTTTCATGATTTGTTTATTAGTATCAGCCATACCGATGACTTTATCAGCGATAGTCTTTGTGGTATCCACGCTCTTTTTCAGCATTGTAGCCTGGATAGCTAATTTTGTATTTATTGGACTTACTGGCAAATTATTCATTTAATAGACCTCCTTATTTTTAATCTATATTATAAATTAAAAAAAATATTGAATTAAATCAAGCCTTATAATATAATATAAAATAATTCTAATATTTCTGGAAAAATACGAGAAAGAATAACACCGTAAAATCTAAAATCATCCCCATTATCGAATAAAATAAAATTATGGATGATCTACTCAACCATCCATCACTTTTATTAAAATTATATAAGACTCATAATGTTTCGTTAAATAATAAGGGAATGATAATTTTTTTAGGATTATTCCTCTTCAGCAGTTATATCGGTGAGGAAATCTCTCTCATCTTCTGGGTTTATTTCTTCATAAGATTGAGTAACTTGAACGGAAACCTTTTTACCGATAAGCCCTGGTTTACAGAGGAATTTCTTTTTAGAGCCGATTTTGAGGATGATATCTTTCTTAGGGGAAGAATCCTTCAATTTAATGATATCACCATTTCTAAGGTTAATTAAGTCAGAGATTTTAATATCGATTTCGCCTATCTCCGCAATCACATCTACAAATACACTAGCCAGCCTATCTTTTATCACATTATAAGCATCCCGTGAGCTAGTGGTCTTGCTACCGGTGGAGTACCAGTATTGAGAACTGAGTTTCTGTATGATTGGCTCAATGGTAACGAAAGGTAGGCATAGGTTCATCAGTCCTTCTACCTCTGAAACCTTAGTTTCGAAAGTGATAACGATACACATCTCATTAGGGGCAACACTTTGTATGAAGTTAGGGTTACCTTCAATCTGACTGAGCCTTGGTCTCAGGTCTATTACGGTAGTCCATGCTTCCCGTAAACCTACTAGCATTCTAGATACCATAAATTCCATGACCTTAGCTTCGATTTCGGTGAGTTCCCGGTTAATCTTGGTGGTAGACCCTCCACCCCCAAAGAGTCTATCGATTATGGTAAAGGTAATAGCAGGGTCTATTTCCAGAATAGCGTTCCCCTTAAGAGGATCCATCATTATGATAGCCATACAGCTTGGGCTGGGTATTGACCTTTTGAACTCTTCATAGGTTAGCTGGTCAACCGAAGCCACGTGGAAATTAACCAATGTTCTTAGTTGAGCAGACATTGAAGTAGTGCTTAATCTTGCGAATTGTTCATGCATATTGTATAGGGTTCGCTGGTGGTCTCTAGAGAACTTATCAGGTCTCTTGAAGTCATACAGCTTTACATTCTTGCGGGGTCTTCCGCCACTATCTGTTTTTAAGTCTTCGGCTTCTTCACTATCCCTATCACCACCTAAAGAATTCAGTAGGGCTTCTATTTCATTATCAGATAATACATCAGGCATTTGCGGGTTCCTCCTTGAACGCTTATATCAAATGCTTTACTTGATTTATTTTGGAATTCCGGATAAACCAAAACATCCATCTTTTATTCCCATCCTTGAGAATCCTGGATAAATATATGTATCCGTCTTATGTCTTATATCTAACCACCGTTAATCTTAATAACGATAGAGCATATAATTCCATTACAAATTAAATATCGACTTATTACCGAATCTTCTTAATCAAGAATTTATTATTAAATATTTTATTTCCGCTAACCACTCAATATGTCAATAACTCGAATTCTAATCCAACCTATCCGAATACTTCTTAAATGCTTGTTGGAAACGTTCCATGGTTGTAGTAGGCTCTTCTATGATTATCTTTGCCCCTCCTATTATATCGATAAAGCCAATCTCATTCGGATAGCGGGGAACAATGTGGCGATGGATATGGGATATACTCGCACCTGAGGACTCACCGATATTGTAGCCGATATTGTAGCCACATGGAGAGTATAAATCATCCATGATATCAAGGCAGATATTGGTCAGCTTATCGATGTCACGGGTTTCATCGTCGGTTAGCCCCCTTATATCCTTAACATGACGCTGGGGAAATATCATCAGGTGTCCTGGATTGTATGGATAGAGGTTCACGCAGATGATGGTTAGATTCGTACGGATTATCTCCAATCGTTCAATCTCGGGAAGCTTATCTCTTACCCCGCATAGTATGCATTCCACATCGGGTCGCTTCTTACCTTTTATATAATCGATTTTGTGAAAGTTAAACAAATTAGCCATCTTTGCATCCTATATCTAATCTCAATTGTTAATCTTTATAAGCTATCAGATAGAGTGTAAACCGTACCGTCAAAGGTGACCGGCGGGGTCTCTCCTTCCAAATCTGTATACCTGATAGCATCTTCCTCATGGCTGAGGATGAAGCTAAGGTTAAAACCCGCATCAGGAAGAGGAAGCTCTTCCGTTCCGAATATGTTATCATCATCTCCGGTCACATCTACACCGTCCTTACTTACGCTTATCAATTCTCCCTGGACACTGGTTATTCCAAAGATATCCACTTCTACGGTCATCTCGTAAGTGAATAGGTATGTCTCCTTGGGTAGAGTGCTGAAATGGTATGTAGACTTAACATACATGTAGTCCCCATCCTGTGTTCCGGTAAAGCTCCTCTGCTTATACTCCATGAAAGGTTCATCCAAGACTGTGTCCTTTATCCTATCCCGGAAGGTAGCTAACTTCCAAGTTGCGGCGAAGTCATCCGGGACCAGAGTCTGGGTATCATCATATATCTTGGTGTAGCATTGCTGGTTAACGGCGATGTAGTCAGGATACAACTCCTCGTTGGAAGCAAGAATCAGAGTATCAAGCTCATCATCGGTATAGTCTGCATTGAATACATAGTAAAGCGAAAAGCCCTCATCCTCGAACTCTCTGGTGTCTGCACCGAACTCGACCTCTTCCATACCGGTCACATCCTGCCCATTCATGGTTATACCTTCCAGGACAGCTTTCATCCTCTTTGGGAACACATCCAGGTTGAATGTTGACTTGTATGTCTTAGTCACTGTCGCATCTGTGTAGTCCTCGTTTTCGAAGTTATATACAGTCCTGGAGATAAACTTACTCTCTGCATACTGGAACTCGCGATAGTCCTCTCTGAGGCATAGGTCGCCATACTCGGTAGTGTATTGAGCCTTTACCCATTCCGTATCCCTGAGGATAGGAGGCATCTCATCATCGTTTAAGTCTATAACCCGCGGTTCGCAAGCCATTATCATGCTTAGTATGGTTATCATAGTGAAGATTGCTATTAGTTTAAGTTTCATATTAGGTTTAGCCTCCATTCTATTATTAGAACTCATAATACATCAAAATCCCGAATACAAAGCTTCGATTGACCGGACCGAATATGCCTTCCAGGTTCTCCTCTCCATCAATGACCGCTCCGAAGTCGTTGAGATAACCCAATCCAAACTCAGCATAGAAGCCATTCAGAAAGTCCATCTGTATATATGATATACTGACCAACTGCTGGTCTTTATAATCATAATGAGCCCCCTGTGCAAAGATGACATCGAATGTATCCAGGGATAGGGTATAAGCTATGGTAGCGAAGATGGTGTTGCCCGGGATGGTCTCCTCATCCACATTCACATCTTCCAGTATAAAGAACTCGCTATACTCCGCAATAAGCCTAAAGTCATCCAGGAACTCCCAATCCAACCCTAGACTCGCATGAATGGTGGGAGCAGTGGTTAATGCTCTATCCACAAAGACACCCGTCGATTCTATGTATACGGTACGCTTGAAGATAAGCGGGGAGTTCAAGGTAAACGCCATCTCTCCCTTAAAGGTTATCTCCCACAGGTTGAACGATGTGCTAAGGGCGAAACTGTCTATCATGCGGTAAACTCGCTTAAACTCCATCACTACACCCCCGGTAGCCAAAGCACCATAATCATCAGCACCAGTGAGAGAATCGTCTGAGGGGTCGCCCGGGTCGTCTAAATCAGGCTCTTCGTAGGTATAAGTGATTAACGGGGAGTTATAATAGCCGTGGAAGTACATCAGATAAAGATCAATCCCGCTAAAGGTCACTCCATAACGGAAACCAAGCTGAGTGTTCTTTATATCCGGTTTAGGTGGAGTAGTATCTGCCATAGGTGTGGTTGGCGGGATTGGCTGGGCATCGTTCTCGTCCTCGTCGCCTGTATTAGTAAGGTCATTGAAGATACCGCCAAAATCATCCCCATCAAGGCCTATTAGGTAATCATCGATATCAGTCTCTCCCAAATCGCCTATCCCGCCTAAAAACACATTCAGCCGGCTGGTGGAAAGTGATGACTCGGTGAAAAGGGGGAGCATAATCAGCTCGAAGCTCATGTTATCCATGAAGTAGAACTGACCGTGAACACCGTTTACTCCTTCCAGCAACTGCTTGGAGTATATAGTGCTGGAATAGGGATTGAAGTAGTTCGTTAGTGAATAGATATCCATCTGGGACCACTCTATGATGAGGTGTCCAAGATTCACCACAGCGTTATTACTTACAAAACTTACATACAATTCCTTCGGCTCAATGTCGAACTTGGGTATGCCTGAAGTGTCAATAGTCGCCGTAAAGTCAAAATCAGCAAACAATCTGAACGAATAGAACTTGTAATCCGCATTGAGATTGCCGAACGAATCACTCGCCAAATAGATGTTCCTCGGTTCATCCGGGTCTAACTCATCTGTATATCGATTGTCACCCAAAAACACCGATGACATACCCAATCCAACATAACCCCCAACCATGATATCAGGTTTGGGGACAAACGAGGTTTCATCATCATCGTCATCATCGCCGAATAGGTCTGAGTAGTTATTATCCCCATCTTTATCGTCGCTGTCATTGAAGGGGTCATTAATATCATCGCTATTGTCATTGTTGAATGGGTCATCAGCATCGCCATCGTTGTTATCATTGAAGGGGTCGTTAACTTCATCGTTATTATCGTCATCGTTGGCAAAGGGGTCGTTAACTTCATCGTTATTATCATCGTCGTTGGCAAAGGGGTCGTTAACTTCATCGTCATCATTATTATTGAATGGGTCATTTTCACCATCATCGTCATCGTCATCATCATTATCATCATCGTCGTTGTCATTGTCCTGGTTGGTTATGGTTTTTGTGTAATTTATAATGTAATCATGAGATTGGATATCATGTGTATGATTATCATCTGTATTCTCAGCCATGATAGATATTGGTAAGGCTATTGATATAAAAATTAAGCTAATAAATATAAGAAGGAGTTTATTCAAAATGCGATTGTTCATAAAACCATGCCTTGTTTTTTTGATTAACTAAGGGAAGAAAACGAGTCTTCCCTCACATTTAAATTAAATATAATTAAAGATTTTCGGAATTGAAAATACTATCATAGATATTAGCTTCAGCTTCCGAGTCAACTTTAATATTACCCATCTTAATCTCTGTGTATTGGTTTTCCCTTCCGACAAGTCTCATTCTCATATGTGTAATGATATTGTATTTTTCTTCGTAGCCTTTAAAGGATTCGAATCTTAACACATCCATCTGCTTATAGAATTTTTTATCTTTATCATATAGGTCAGCTCTCATGACGATAAAGGTTTCTGGCATAACATAGAAGAAAGCGAAAGCATATGCGGTATCTTCACCCTCTAACTTACGAGCGGCTACTTTGTATGTTTCCAGTTCTATGGGGTCTTTCTCTTCCCTTGGGATAGAGATATTTTCTTTGCCCATATATTTGAATTCGTAATCGTCGAGATTTCTCTCTTCCATATCCTCATAGGTGAAGTGTGCTCCCTGGAAGTTATCCTGCTTATCCCCGGATGAGTTTAGCTTTTTGGGGCTACCGCTTGAAGCTTTGACCCATACTTCATCATCGCCGTTTTCGTATGACCATCTCAGGACTTTGATATTGGATGGTCTGGTAAATTGGATAAGAGTTCGGTTATGTTCATTGGAGTATTCTTTGGAATATGATTTAAAGATTTTCAGTTCTTCTTTTACATTTTGGTTATTGTTCCCGTATGTTCTAACGATTTTCATGCTGGTTTCCGTTTCCAATAGTTTTGGCGACGGCTGAGTCTGAACTCTATCCATGATATCCCTTCCGATTTCGTATGCGTCTCTTTCCTGTGAAGGTAGAATAGTCATCGAGAATAGTATAAGCAATGGTATTAATATAAGTAGAGATTTTTTATAATTTTTCATATTTATATTACCTCAAAAAAATAGATTTTTTATGCATTGCATCAAACACTAATTTATTAACACTATCAATCTATAATACATATAAATTTAACACAGTTTTGTAAATATTATGGTCATTTTTTTATTAGGCAGGCTTATGAAATCTTAGTCTTATTTAAAAAAAGTGAAAACCTATTTACATATCAGGTTTAAATCTATTTTCTGGTATAGAATAGATAATCTCCATGAGTTTATCTACTATGGTTTGTTTCTGGTCTACTTTATCTTGAATTTTAGCCAGATTTTCGGTAATGAATTCTTCCGTTTTCACCACATCCCCGAAAGTATATATTATCGTATCTTCCTTACATGGGTCTTCCAGCATATTAGCGGAGTCTTTGACTGCTGGCATGGTGTTCCCTTCTATGGATACCGGACAGAAGTAATCGAAGTTTTTAAGGTAGTTAAAGACTTCTCTTATACCCTTCTTAGTTTCGGGTAGCCAATCCCTGGTTCTTGTACCGGTTGGATATAATAGGAAGATATGTCCTTTATTCTTGTTATCCTTTATCCATTTTTGAGAAGCTCTATTAATAGCGAACATTCTTTTCTGTTCTTCCTTATCCTTTATTTGAGTTGTTTTAGGAACGATAATAAGTCTATTAAACATTTCGGCGAAGATTTTAACAGCCGGTGTTTGTTCGTTTAGTTTTTTCCCGGCGATGAAAGTGATATTTTCGAATACATACATATATTCGGGATATTTATCATAAAATAGAGTGTATAGATTTGGTACATCAAGGTTACTCTTATGTTCGGATAGTATAAGGCATGATTTACCTTCCTCAGCTAATTTATTAAGGTGCAAGAGATTATCAAATCCCTCGATTCGGCTATCCTTCAGCATTAATGCCCGGCTTATCTCCAGAGCAAGTCTTCTATTTTCTTTAACCGCCTTCTGATAGACGGAATCTTTGGTCACTGTATCATGCTTTAGCTTTCTTCTTTCCACCATATCTTTTACTATACCGAAAATTTCCTTTTGCTTTTTATGAGACATTGCCATAATGCTTCCTCCGGTTTTTTAATAATCTTTTATAAAATAGAATATAACAAATTTTTTTCAGTCATTCAAACAATTAATATAGGAAATGAATTGACAATATTAGTAAGGAAAATGGTTGATATGAGAACTTATATTTTAATACATTTAAATATTAATCTAATAATATGGTTTTACTATGTGGTAGTTTTCTTTCGCTGTTTAATGAATTGCTGTTGAAAAAGTCTAAAGATTTCTTATAGACCGTCGTTGAGCTGTTCTCGAATAAATTCGAGCTGTTCTCGAATAAATTCGAGCTGTTCTCGAATAAATTCGAGCATTAGTCGAAACGACATTTTACCCATGTTCCCTTCGATGCGCGACTTTCCAGTTGTGAACGTTCAGGGGACGGTTTAATATACTTTTAAAAACATTTGACATAAGATGGTTTTCTTTTAAGGAATATTCATAAATTCTGATTGACTCATTAGAATAAATTTATTAGAATTATTAAAAATCATTAATATCTTTACCAAAGTTCTATTGTAAAATGTGAAAAAAAGTAATATTCTTTATAAAGGATGTAAATATTAACTTAATATTAACCTAAATAGTATCGAATGATTAACATTCTTGTTCATAGTAAATAATTAAAAGGAAGGATTGGGTATATGAACATTATTTTTGTAGGACCTCCCGGAGCAGGAAAAGGAACTCAAGCGAAACTCTTATCCGAAAAATATGACATACCCCACATTTCCACTGGTGACATGCTCCGCTCTCATATATCTAAAGGTACAAGTCTTGGACAGGAAGCAGAAAAATATGTTAAAGCGGGAGACTTAGTCCCTGATGATGTAATCATAGGTATGATACGCGATGTATTACAGGGTGAAGATGCGAAGGAGGGGTTCCTCCTGGATGGTTTCCCCAGAAATTTATCTCAGAAGGAAGCATTGGATAAGATGCTTGATGAGATAGGTAAACCCATTGATAATGTATTAGTCCTAAAAGTTCCCGAGGAAGAGTTAGTAAAACGTCTTTTAGATAGGGCGGTTAAGGAAGGTCGTAGCGATGATAATGAAGAAGTGATAAGGAATAGACTTAAGGTTTATCGGGAGTCGACAGAGCCCATAATCAATTCTTATGAAAGAGATGGTATAGTCCAATACATAGATGGATTAGGCAGTATAGATGATATATTTCATAGGATATCGAAAGTTTTAGAAAGTTAATATATAAATTTTACAGGAAATTGACGCTATCTTTTTAGAATATTAAAAATTTTTTAAATTTTTTTTTGAAAAAAACCAAAAAAATAATACCCTTAATTAGTAGGTATAAAATCTTTTTGGTAAATGTTTTTAAATGGGATAAGATTTGGTGAATTTTTATTATATCGATGATAATAGATTTCATTATATACTAATGTTATGCTAAATTGTTGATAATCGAAGACATATTTATAATCTTTGGAAATATGAGTAATTGTTAATAAAAATTCACATTATATTTAATAAAAATTTATTTAAGATAGGTAGAAGAAATGGCAAACAAAAAGAAAAAAAGTTTAATACAAACGATATTAACTCCAATAGGAACATTTTTACATCAACGTCCCTTATTTGCCTTTGTAGTAAAGAGACTTTTAGCGATAATACCTATATTAATCGTTATGAGTTTCGTATCCTATTGGTTATTTGACCTGATGCCTGGAGACGCATTAACCGAAATCCGGTTCAATCCGGCATTCGACCAGGAAGACATCGCTAGATATGAGAAGAAATATGGTTTAAACCAACCTTTCATAGTAAGATATTGGAAATGGTTTTCCAATGTAATCTTTAATTTTGACTTAGGTAAATCTTTTACATATAAGACAGATATCTCATTCCTTATAGCTTCTCGGCTACCCGCTACCATATCGCTTAACTTGCTGTCGCTTATTTTCATCTTACTCCTTGGGTTTACCCTGGGGATACTATCGGCGGTGTTCAACGGGAGGTGGCCAGATCGGGTGATAACGGTACTAGCAGTACTGTTCTATTCGATACCCCTTTTTGTATTCTGTTACCTATTACAAAAATTCCTTGCCATAGACCTGGGGTGGTTCCCTACCTCAGGAGCTAAGAGTGCGAATTATTCAGAGTTAAGTTATTTTGCCCAATTAGGGGATGAGTTGACTCACCTCGTATTACCGGTAATAGCAGGAGTCCTTGGTGGTATCGCTATTACGATAAGGACTATGAGGAATCAGGAATTGAACGAGCTTAACCAGCCATACATCCTTACTTTAAGAGCCAAGGGGATGAAAGAAGGTACTATTGTCCTTAAACATGCTTTAAGGAATGCTCTAAATCCATTCATAACCAATTTCGGATATTTATTATCCACTATGATTAGTGGCTCTTTATTAATCGAGATTGTGTTCAGCTATCCCGGTATTGGTAGGCTGACCTGGGAGGCTCTACTGAAAAGAGATTCGCATGTGGTTATGGCTAACTTCCTGATGACCGGTTCACTAACTCTAGTCGGACTGACACTATCCGACATATTGCTGGCAGTAACCGACCCTAGAATTAGGATTAGTTAGCATACATAAGAATTATTTTTAATAAATTAATAATAAGGGTAAAAAATTATGGAAGGATCAAATTTTAGTTTACTTATAAAGAAGTTTTCAAGGTATAAAGTGGGTGTAATATTCTTCTGGGTATTGGTTCTGATGTACCTGATTGTAATACTAGGAGGATTTGTATCACCATACACGCCAGGTACCCCTTATCAAGAAGAAGCCCAAAAAGGTGGAGAAAAGAAAAGGGAATTATACAACGATTACAAAAAGAAAGTTCTACATCCACCAACGCCCATTCATAGTGAAGGATCTATCTTTGGAGGTAGTTTCCGATTATTTACAAAAGAGCATAGGAAATTGGACAGACCTGGGTATAATGTATTTGTTGAATTAGATGTAGAGAAGACTTTAAATAGTTTTATGGATTTTATTAAGACTCAGTCGGTGACATCTATTGTGGATAATTTCCCTACCAATGGGGGTCAGGATATCAACAATATGATTGAACTAGCTAATAAATTGACTGAGAAGAACTTACCAATATTCATTAAACTCGTCAATGGGTCTCCAACTCAGAAAGACAATCTCACCACCCTTATCAAAAATAATATCGATAAGGAAACAAGAAGAAAAGCCGTTATCAATATTCTACACAAGAATTTTCAATTTGATAATCCCGACCCAGATGAACCAGACTTCCTTCGTATTATAGCGAATATAAAGGATAATTATTCCGAAAGAGAACTCAGGCAGATATACAATGGTGATTTCTCCATAGAAAATTCTGAAGATGTACTCGAAGAGGTTATTGTACAGAAACAAACCACTGTCTTAGATGAAATACTCAAAATAATGGGGGTAAGTGATACTAAGACTAATGTAAAAAAAGAACAATTGATTAATCTGTTCGATGATATAATTAATAAAATCGATGAAGAAACCGCTGAAAATATCTATGTTAGAACTCAAACATACCAAATTCTATCAATATATGATAGTCAGAGAGAACCTATACCAGATAATATAGGATTTGAAGGGAACCTGACTAAAGTAAAAAAATTGATAGAAGAATATGAAGGATTAAAAAAAGAAAAGAAGACCGAAAACATCGAGAAACATCTCAAGGAATATCCAGACATCATCCAGGAAGCTATTATCAGCTATCTTGGACTTCAAAGCGCAGACCTGACTATAGGTGAATACTATTCATTAATAGAAGACTCAGATTATTATAACACCCTTTCTACAGAGGAACAAGATGCTTTCAAACAATTCAAGAGAGAAGAAGGCGAGTATTTAGATAGAGAAGAATATGAACAAGTAGAAAATGAGTTGTATAATGAAGTTAAGGAGAATAACCCCGAATTATTGCCGGATGGATTCCAACAAGTTGTCGAAAATTCACCCCGTTATCTTGATACTATGGTAAAAGGTATCTTAATGAAAACCCCCGATTATACCGCTGAAGAAATATTAGAAAATATAAAACAGGAAGTGATTGGAGAAGAACTACTAAACAGTAAATATGAAGAAGTAAAAGGACAATTACCAGATTATATCATAGATTTAATCGAAAAATATGAACAGACCGATTACACAATAAAACAGTTAATAAGAGATGTCATCCCACAAAGAGAGATAGACGACTTACCCAGGAATGAATATACATCAGTTTACTCAAGGGATGATCTTATAGTTAAAGTATTCTCACCGCAGTTATATAGTGAGATGTCCCAAGCACCGAATGTTATAGACTTATTCGAAAAATACACCATACTTGAAGGAAAAACAGTAAAAGAGATATTCAATATTATACCTCTAACCAGTAATAATCCTAATATCCCTACTCTCAAGGAGATTGCTGTCAATAAGTATGTAGAGGATTATGATATTCAACCTGTATTAAGGGAATCTATACTGGATGCAGTAGACACTGGAAATCCTGTTCTAATGAAATACCTAACATTATACATAAAAGAAGAGAGACGACACTATCAGCACAACCTGGGCTGGTTTGTAGAGGGTGAAGAATATACTTTATTCTGGATATTCAGAACCAATATACATTTATTCGGAACGAAAGACCAGGGTGCTTTCTACCTATTAGGAGCTGATGAACAGGGTCGATGTATCCTATCCAGGATTATATATGGAGGTAGGATATCCTTAACGGTTGGCTTCCTCGGTATGTTCTTAAGTGTGGTCATAGCTGTTACGATAGGAGGAGTAGCCGGATACTTTGGTGGAACAATCGACTGGATAATAATGAGAATTTGCGAAATAGTTCTACTATTCCCTACTTTATACTTATTATTAACCTTAAGGGGGGTATTACCGACCGACCTATCGCCGGAGCAGAGGTTTATCATGATTGTGTTCATCCTCTCGTTTATCCACTGGGCGGGATTAGCGAGAGTAATTCGTGGATTCATCCTGGCCGGTAAGAACCAGGACTACGTCATCGCCGCCCAAGTGCAGGGTATCCCGACACCGCTCATAATCTTGAAACACTTACTGCCACAGATATCGAGTTACCTAATAGTAAGGATATCGATTGGTATACCCGGTTATATAATGATGGAGACGAATTTAAGCTGGCTTGGTTTCGGTATATCGGAGCCGTCGGTTAGCTGGGGGTTAATGCTCAGTGTGCTGAGGGAGCTATCGATTACATCGGTAGCTAATGATTATCCATGGTTACTATGGCCCGCTGTGGTAGTAGCTGTAACGATTATGTCGTTCCAGCTTATCGGTGACGCTATTAGGGACACTCTCGACCCTATGGTTAAGAGATAATAACATTGATTGATATAGATATATAAGCGGGGAGTGTTTTATACTCCTTCCCGCTTATTATGAATATTGAAAATGACTTAAGAAACAAGAAAAAATAATGAGGATTAGAAAAAATGGAAGAATTTGAAAATACAAAAAAAGGAAACGAACCGGGTAAGTCCGAATATTTACTCGATGTCCGAAATCTTCATACACATTTTAAACTTCTACAATATACAGTCAAGGCGGTTAATGGGGCTACATTCACCGTAAGAAGAGGTAAGACTATGGGGATAGTCGGGGAGTCTGCTTGTGGTAAAAGTGTTACCATGTTATCCACGATGAGACTCATTGAATATCCTGGTGAAATCGTTAAAGGACAGATTTTTTGGGAAGGAAAAGACCTTCTAAAAAACACTGAGAAACAGATGAAACGCATTCGTGGGAATGAAATATCCATGATTTTCCAGGAACCGATGAAATCATTTAATCCCATCTTTACCATCGGTAGCCAATTAGCTGAAACCACGATGAATCACCTTCACATATCCAAGGATGAAGCAAGAGAGAGGGCTATTGAATACTTAAACAAGGTTCATATCCCTTCCCCATCCAAGAGAGTTGACGATTATCCATTCCAGATGTCCGGTGGAATGCTTCAAAGGGCAATGATAGCACTAGCCCTATCCTGTAATCCTAAACTGCTGGTAGCCGATGAACCGACTACAGCTCTGGATGTAACAATACAGGCACAGATTATGAACCTTATGTGGGAGCTTAAGGAAACCACACAGATGTCCGTGGTTCTCATTACTCACGACCTTGGTCTGATATATGGTTTTGCGGAAGACATCATGGTTATGTATGGCGGTAGACCGGTGGAGAAAGGGACAGCAGAGCAGGTCTTCAAGAATACTCTCCACCCATACACTCAAGACCTTATCAGCGCAATACCAGCCCTGGGAAGTCATAAATCGGATACAAGACTCTATTCCATTAGAGGGAATGTCCCAGACCCTAGAAACTTCCCTCATGGTTGTAAGTATCACCCGAGATGCAGGAAGAAATTCGATAAATGTGAAAAATATGAACCTCCTCTATTCGAGATCGATACCGGGCAAAAAGCCCAATGCTGGCTTTACGAAAAAGAGGGTAAACTCGCACCGGAAGAGCAATATGCAAACAGAGCCGTCAGGAAAGGCGGAAGGGTCGTATGTAGCAATTGTAAGCTGGAAAAAGACATATCATTCGAAGATAATGTATGCCCTCACTGTGGTGTGTTCTTGGGTTCACCCACAGAAGAGTCTGTAGAAAAATCAACCCGGTAAGATTTATCTTATGATATGGTGATATGATATTGTTTAGAGTATTATTAGGAGGTAAAAATGCCACAATCAACACCAACATCACAAAATGAAAGTAATATTAAACAGGAAGGCAAGACTTTAATCAGAGTTAGAAACCTGGTTAAACAGTTCCCGGTGAAAGCCGGTACCTTCTCTTTCAGTAAACTATATGTTAATGCCGTTAATGGCTTATCATTTGACATAAAAGCAGGGGAAGTCTTCGGTCTGGTAGGAGAATCCGGTTGCGGTAAAACCACCACCGGAAGACTCCTTTTAAGAATTCACGAACCAACCACCGGAAGGTTCTATTTCGATAAAACTCCTGAACAGGTTAACGAAATCGAAAAATTATACGACCAACTTGGTGAATTAGATGTAGAATCCGAGGAATATCATTACCTGCGTTCGGAAATCTATGAAAAATCAAAGTTCATAGACTTCTTTAAACACCCCACAAAGATGATGGTAAAAGAAAGGCTCAAGATGCAATACATCTTCCAAGACCCTTTCACCTCTCTAGACCCGCGTATGAGAATCGACCAGCTAATCGGGGAAGGTCTCGCATACCATACCAAGATGACACCTAGCCAGCTTAGAGATAAGGTTAAGGAGTTACTGGAAGCGGTGGGGATACCTAAATCCGGTATCAATAAATACCCTCATGAGTTCTCCGGTGGGCAGAGACAAAGGCTAAGTGTTGCCCGAGCTATGTCTATGAACCCCTCATTCGTAGTATGTGACGAAGCGGTATCTGCTCTGGATGTGTCCATCCAATCACAGGTATTGAATCTATTCCTGGACCTTCAGAAGCAATATGACCTCTCATATATGTTCATCTCTCACGACCTGACCGTCGTAGAGTATATGTGTGACAGGATTGCGGTCATGTATCTGGGGTTCATCGTAGAAATGTGTGAAGCCAAAGAGCTTTACCAGAATCCTTTGCATCCTTATACCAAGGTGCTGATGGCGGTTATACCGAGGACAGATGTAAAGAACGACTTCTCCAAGATTGATGTTATCGGAAGTATACCGAGTCCTATTAATCTGCCTTCTGGATGCGTATACCATGAGAGATGCCCTCTGGCAGAAGAGATATGCACACACGAAGTCCCGGCTTACGAAGAGAAAGAGCCTAACCATTTCGTAGCTTGTCACATGGTCGAAAACAAGATGAAAACCTACGAAAAGAAAGCAGAAACCGAATAAAGACAAACCCGTTCTATCAAATCATTTATCCAAACAAACACTCTAATCTAGCTATATGTTTTGGCTCTTCACCTTTGTATTTATCTTCCCATCTCCACCGTCAATCTTTGGCAAGGTAAAAAGGAAGGTAGAACCGATGCCCGGTGTCGAATCCACCCATATTTTGCCGGAGTATTGTTTCACAATCTTCCTACAGAAGGATAGACCAATACCATGACCGGCTGTTAAATCATTATCCACTCTATTATACAAATCAAAGATGCTTTCATGCTTTTCCTTATCAATACCAATACCATTATCACTTACCGAAAACAACCATGTAGTTGGGTCATAATCCTTAACAACAATCTCTATTCTGAGATTAACATCTTTTTTTCGATACTTAATTGCGTTGGAAATTAGGTTTTGAAATAAGCTTACCAGCAAGTTCTTATCAGCATAAATCCTTGGGAAGGATATTGGAAGTATAAGTTCCGGTTTAACTTTTTCAATCTCCAGTTTTAGGTTTTCCTGTGCTATCTGTATGATTTCTTCTAAGTTATGGATATCCCATACAGTATTCTGAACATACTTATCCTCATCATTATTGTTAACAGACATCAGCTCTTCAATAAAGTTAATCATTGATTGAGCCTTTTCTTTAACCATATTAGTAAAGTCTTTTTCTTTTATATCCATAACATCATGATATCTTCTCTGGATAATGTTTATGTAACTCATAATAACATTTAATGGGC
>CAYUUC010000023.1:17359-24536 GCA_964447635.1 uncultured Spirochaetia bacterium | reverse complement strand
AACGATTTCGAACCGATTGATATAATAGGGCTATTCACCATCGATGTGGGTGACCCTATTCTTAGGGCATGGCTTCCTCCGCTTATACTCTTTCCAGTAGCAGCTTTCTTATGGTATAACAAGCTAAAGACATAATGGCAAAGCGTCTCCATCCATAAAACTTATGATGGGAGTTTGCCATCATAATACATATTATGCTATGGTTATCTCATCAGAAAGATAGACATCCTGAACCGCATTAAGTATCTCTATTCCTTCTTTCATTGGCTTCTGGAATGCTTTTCTACCGAGTATTAGACCCATGCCGCCTGCCCTCTTGTTCGTTACCGCAGTCCTGACCGCATCAGCCAGGTCGTTTTTGCCGGAAGCACCGCCTGAGTTAATAAGACCCATTCTACCCATGTAGTTATTGGCTACCTGATATCGACATAGGTCAATCGGATGTTCGGAGGTCAATTCATCATATACCTTGTCATGGGTCTTCCCGAAGTTCACAGCTTTGAAACCGCCATTGGTTAGTGGGAGCTTCTGTTTGATGATGTCCGCTTCTATGGTTACACCCAGATGGTTAGCCTGTCCGGTGAGGTCTGCTGATACATGATAATCTACTCCATCCTTCTTGAAAGCACTGTTCCTAGTATAGCACCAGAGTATGGTTGCCATGCCCAGTTCATGTGCCCTGGCGAAAGCGAGTGATACTTCCTGTATCTGCCGGTCACTCTCTTCAGAACCGAAATAGATAGTTGCACCGACAGCAACACAGCCCATATCGAAAGCCTGTTCAACTTGACCGAACATAATCTGGTCATAGTTGTTGGGATAGGTTAATAGTTCGTTATGGTTCAACTTTAGTATGAAGGGTATCTTATGAGCATACTTCCTCGCTACTGAACCAAGCACACCAAGGGTGGATGTGACACCGCTACATCCACCTTCGATAGCTAATTTAACGATGTTTTCCCCGTCGAAGTAGATGGGATTGGGTGCGAATGAGGCACCTGCGGAGTGTTCGATACCCTGGTCAACAGGCAGGATGGATATGTATCCGGTCTTTGCAAGTCTCCCACTGTTTATGAGTATATTGTAGTTACGGAGGACATTGATTGGTCTATCCGTGTTGATGAACACATCATCGACATATGTTGGTGATGGTAGTGTAAGCAAATCCTTAGGTATGGTTTTGCATTTATGCTCTAGGTAATACTTAGCTTCATCACCAAGGTATTGTTCAATTTTATCGATTGTACTCATTGATATTCTCCTTTTGGGTATTGTTATTATTAATTATAAATATAAATAAAATTCTTAATTATGTGTACATAATAAGAAAATATGCTTAACAATTCAATGGGGATTAAACTATTATTATGTATTGATTTTTATGTAGGATTTAAGCGGAGAATCCTCCCTAGTCCACCTTATTGAAGGTGGGAATAAGGATGAAATCCAAATCCCCCTTAAAAAGGGGGACTCCCCTTCAGTTTCATTATTTTTTGCAGAAGAATCACCTAATATTATGTATTGATTTTTATTTATCCATTATTCTGTTCTGGAATTGCTGTTTTTAAGAAGACAAAGGATATTTCTTTTAAATTTTTGAAGAATAGCAATTGTTTTATGAAGAGGCATATAAAAGAGATATTTCATGTTCATACTTTTTGGTGACAGCCTTTCTTATAACCTTCATAGTAGGGGTAATTTCTCCATTATCTATTGAAAATGGATTAGTTATTAATATGAATTTCTTGATTTTTTCGAACTGTTCCAATCCAATGTTTATAGTGTTTACTATATCCTTATAAAACTTATTTATTCTTACATCTCTAATAAGTTCTTCTATACTCTTATTTTTATAATTGATATGTAGTTTATTGCCGATTTCATCGATCTTATCAAAATTAGGTAAAATTATTGCGGATGGGAATTTTTTCTGGTCTCCTACCACAACAAATTCAGATATATAAGAGTATTTTTTAGCTTTATTCTCTATCTTTTGAGGGGAAATAATTTTACCATTGGAAGTCTTAATGAAGTTCTTTTTCCGGTCAATTATTCTTATATAATTATCTTGGTCCATTTCACCCACATCACCGGTCTTGAGCCAACCATCTTTGGTAAATGATTCTTTGGTTTCTTCATCATTCTTATAATAACCCTGCATTACATTAGAACCCTTCACAAGTATTTCATTATCATCCGACAATTTCACCTTAACATTATAATAGGGATATCCTATGGTTCCTATCTTGTTCTTTTTCATACTATTTCCTGATACCATCGGAGAAGCTTCGGTTAAGCCATAACCCTCTATAATTGGTAATCCTATCCCGTTGAAGAAGTATGCTATTTCCTCTGATAATGCAGATGAGCCGGAAATTATATATTTGATATTTCCGCCCACTTTATCTCTTATCTTTTCGTAAACCAGTTTATCGGCTAGTTTAAGATTCAACTTCATTATTAAAGGTATCCTTTTACCTTGCTGTTTCTTTTCTGTATATTTTTCAGCCAGCCTTAATGCCCAATAGAATATCTTTTTTGTTAAGAATCCTTTCTTTCGCCCACTATTAAGTACTTTTTCGTATATGCTTTCCAGTAATCTGGGGACAACGGTAATGACATTGGGTTTTGAATCCAACATATCCCTTGCCAGTGTTTCTATCTTTTCAGAATACCATAAGGTTATACCTTTCATCATTAATGTATAAGTGGTTGTTCTTGCATAAGCATGACTTAATGGGAGGAATAATAAACTTCTTTTGCATATATCCAGGTTAATCCTTTCCAAAGCCCCATAGCAATTGCTGATAAAGTTTTTATGGGATAGCATTACCCCCTTTGGTGCTCCTGTGGTTCCCGATGTGTATATTATACTTGCAAGGTCTTCTTCTTCGATAGTACTTCCTATATTGTTTATATAACCGCTACCTTTGAGGTTTATGTTTTCTATGCCTAATTCTTCTAATTCTTCTAAGTCAATAACATTATCCGGAAGGTCTTTTTTATTGTCTATTAATATGAATTTTTCTATATGTAGTTCATCCTTATATTCTAATATACTGTTCATCTTGTTTTCATTAGAGAAGATCGCTGCTTTTGAATCGGAATGTTTTATAATAGATTTAGTTTGTTCTGGATTCAAAGTAGGATATATAGGAACATTGACGATACCCATAATCTGCATGGCAAAGTCAATTAAAGTCCATTCATACCTTGTCTCGGATATAAGAGATATTTTATCACCCTTTCTAAAACCCAAATAATCAAAAGCCATTGCTATTTTGTTAATCTTATCTATAGCTTCTTTTGGGCTTAATCTTATCCATTTGTTCTTTCTTTTGTAAGATATAAAATCTCTTTCTTTATACAGTTCTGCAATAGAACTATATAAATCGTAGATTGTTTTAATATTCATTTATTTTCCACCTTGTAAAATCTTTTAAAAATCTTCACTAATAAATATAACACTTTAACAGTGATTATAATAGGATATTTGTTTTAATAATATTTGCTGGATTAGTCATGAGAACTATTTCTCTACAGTTTTATAAAAATTTTTATAAGTTATGTATTGGGATTGGTTTTCGGTATGGTAAAGTAAAAGGTAGACCCTTTACCTAATTCAGACTCAAGCCAGATACTACCATTATGTATCTCCACAATCTTTTTACAGCTTGCCAGTCCTATCCCTGTACCTTCATAAGTCCCTTTTACATCTTTTACTCTAAACATAAGCTCGAAGACTTTATGATTATCTTTCTCGTTTATCCCTATACCGTTATCTTTAATGGAGAACAGCCACTCATCTTCCTTATCTTCCAATGATATGATTATTTGGGGTTTATTCTCGTTATATTTCAATGCATTATTGATTAAGTTATATATAAGGCTATAAAAGAGTCCCATATCAACTTTGATTTCTTTATCTAAATCTTTGGTTATGATTTCCGCATCTTTTTCTTTGATTATTTTATCTAAATCACTGATGGTTTTATTGACCATGTTTTTGACATTAACTTTTATTAGGTTTTTTTCTTCATTTATTTGAGCATACTTAAGTATATTATTGACTTGGTTTATTAATAGATTAGACCTTTCAATCATAGTGTTAATCAAGTAAGTCCTCTTCTCCTCATCCATATTTCTATTCTTTTTTAATATTTTTAACCCGCTTATAAGTATGTTCAACGGGTTCTTTAAATCATGTGCCGCCCTATGTGCGAAAGATTCAAGTTCATGATTGGATTTTCTCAATTTTTCGGTATATTCCTTTAACTTCTTTTCGGATTGCTTTTGCTCGGTTATGTTTCTATGAATAGATACAGCTTCTATAGAATTATCACGGGGGTTTTTGAATAGTTTTATTGATATCAGTATATTAATATCTTCACCGGCTTTGTTTTTCTGTAATATCTCCCCTTCCCAGTAATTATTATCATATAGGAATTTTTGTGCTTCTTTTTTAGAAATGATTGTGAATCTGGTTTTAAGAAATTCATCAGACTTTTGTCCCACCGCTTCTGATGAAGTGTAGCCGTAAATTTCCTCCGCTCCTTTATTCCAGAATGTAATGAGGAAGTCTTTTTCTGGTAGGCTGGATACTATTCCATCTTTGGTGTTCTCCAATATGGTTTTTAAGTAGGCTTCATTTTCTCTTAGCTTTTCTTCCAGTAATATCCTTTCTGTTATATCATAAGATATTACCTGAACAACATCCAGACCTTTTTCATAATTATAGATGGGGCTAAAATAAGACATAAAATACCTGCTAGTGATATCTGTTTTTATATGGTCTTCTACTATTAATGGTTCACCGCTTTCCAATACTTTTTTTACCCTTTCTTTGATTATTTCATATTTATCAGGTATTATATCTTTCAATGATTTGCCAATAAGTTCATCCCGGTTACCTTTGAAGAGGCTTTTTTCAGGATTGTTTATTAGGATGATATTAGCATCTTCATCATAAATTGAAACCGGATTAATAAATCCGAAGAAGAGCTTTTTATATCTATCTTCACTTTCCTTAAGCTGTTGTTCATATTTCTTCCTCTCGGTTACATCAATTCCGATAGCCCACTCATTCCATCCTTTAATGGGGTTAGACTTTGATATATTAATCCAGTTGATTAGTCTCTTCTCACCGTTCTTTTTGGTGACAACTGTATCATTACTAATTAGGTTATCATCTCTATAGGTCCATGAATCCATGACTTCTTTGCGGTAGTCTTCATCCGGATATAATAGAGTCATGGGGTCATCTGAGCTAAGCATCTCTTCTTCGGAGTATCCGGTTACTCTTTCGCATTCTTTATTCCACATGATGATTCTATTATTAACGTCGAAAGCGTCCAGCATAACCGGCATATTCTTAATCACCATTCTTAGTTTTTCCTCGTTTTCCCGTAGTTTTTGCTCCATTCTTTTCCGCTGTGTAATGTCTCTGAAGACACCGTATACAGCTTTTTTTTCATTTATATATATGATGCTGGGGCATATTTCTACAGGTATAGTATGTCCATCTTTATGTAGAAGTTCAAACTCTTTGTAAACGGCTTCACCTTTTTGGTTGCCGTCTTCTTTAAAAGATTCTACAACCAGGTTATGTTGATATGGAGGGTGGAGGGTGGATTGATGTTTACCTATGATACTGTTTTTTTTATACCCGATTAGTTCTTCAGCGGCTTTATTTGCATTGAGCAGGATACCGTTTTCGGCATCGGCTATAAAGATGGCGTCATTGGCTTTTTCAAAGAGGTTGTAGAATATTTTCTCATTCCTTATCAATTCTTCGTTGGTTTCTTCCAGTTCTTCGTTAGCCTTTTCCAATTCTTCGTTGGTTTCTTCCAGTTCTTCGTTAGCTTTTTCCAGTTCTTGGTTTTTTATTTTCAATTTCCTTTCCAGATTAGCTTTATCAATAGTCAGCTCAATTGTAGTGTATAGATTATCTTCTTTTAACGGTTTAATCAAGTATCCGTAAGTATTGGGGAGTTTAGCTTTATCTAAGCGGTTCTTATTAATCTCTGCTGAGCAATATATTATAGGTATATCATAATTTTTTTCGTATAATGATTTTGCAGCATCGAAACCGTTCATCTTACCTTTAAGAGTAATATCCATTAATATCAAGTCGGGTGGCTCCTTTTCTACAATGGGATATACATCTTCTCCTTTATCGATGATACCGCAAACATTATACCCCATTTCATTTAGAACCATTTGAATATCCATAGCTATGATATTCTCATCTTCCACTATCAGTATATCTTTTTTAGACATAATATTCCCTATATATATATTATAATTAAAAGTATAGGCCTTATTAAATTTAATAAAATTTATAGTAAATATATAGGATTATTAAACAATTTGTGAGGAACTAATACTATAACAAAACTAATTGGTATTTAGCGGACGATGAGGTCTTATCGAGAAGACCTCTGGGAACTGTCCAGGAATGTAATAAGATTGGTATTAGTTAGATGGTGTGCCGTCCCAGCCGTTGAGCCTTGCCATTAGCCACCACAATGCCTTGCCTTTGTTGATACAGCTTTCCAGTGTAGTATGGGCATATTCACCTCCGTGATACTGGGGGTGTTCGCTAGGATATGTCCCGTCGCTGTCTGTTGTGGTATGTTCATCACCATTATACCAGCAGTCTAAATCCCCGAAGTCATACAAGACTTTATCATTATCTATACAGTATTGTCTTATCTGTTCATTCCTCTCATAGGTATTCATACCGTTGGGTGGGTAATCAGGTTGTGCGTTACCGGTCATATAGATGAAAGTAACATCGGGATACTCTGTTTCCATTTGGTTTATAATATCGAGATAGTCCTGGACTTGTGATTCCGTCCAGGTTCCTAGCTCATTACACCAGCTCCACATGGTATATTTGATGGTTGGATTATTATCCAGTATAGACCTTAAATCATTCAAACCGTCTGTACTATTCCAGTAATCCTCCGGAGTTACATAATCATTTGATGTCATTCCATACCATACTTTCAAAGCATCAGAACCCGATGGCAGACTGCACCATGAATCATCATAAGCATAAGTTGGGTCAGATATCTCGATATTCTCTGCACCGATGAGCAGTTGTGACCCGTGAGACCGATGAGCATAATGTAGTACCCCGCCAGACTTAACCGCCTCTATATACTGTGAAGGG
>CAYUUC010000023.1:0-17259 GCA_964447635.1 uncultured Spirochaetia bacterium | reverse complement strand
ACTTAACCGCCTCTATATACTGTGAAGGGATGCTGTCTAAGTCGTTACAGTTGTGGTCGATGATGATAGCACCGCCATCACCGCCGTCGCCGGCATCTCCACTATCACCATTATCTCCACTGTCACCTCCATCCGGTGTTACATTACATCCTGCTATAAAAGCGATGATTAAAAAAACCATCAATAAACCTACTATACTTCTATTGAGTGTCATGATGACACCTCCTTTTATGATATTGATTTTGATATTAATTTTATAGTATATTAATATATATCACGATTATGTAAATAGTCTATAATAAAAAAGCAATAAATAAAATGAAGAAAATTTACCTTCTGAATAATTTTTTTATTGATTGATGTGTTATTATATATAGAAGGATAGTCCCTGACCTTTAATGACAAATTTATCTAATCAATCTTTAATAAAACTTAGAAATTCGTCATATTATTAGAATAATATGATATTAAAACAGGAATGATATGAAACATTTAAATAAACTTTATTCTCACAAAATTGAATATAGGATTAATAAACAGAACATAGCCGAATTAACCGAACAGCCCGATGAAAACATTAATGTAAACGCAGTTATGGAATTCATTACCGAATTAATCCGAGCCGGGGCTTCTATCGATGAGAATACATGTAAAAATATAGCCGAAAAGTTACATCTGGAGGAAAATGATGTTATCGACTCTGAAATAGCGACGGATTTGCTTAGCGAAGCCTTGTTAAGCGAAAAACCATCGATATGGTTCGAGGTTATGAGATTAAGCGGTACTCTGGAGTATATCTTACCAGAGCTTCTCGAGGCTTATGGTTGCGAGCAGAACGAGTTCCACCTTTATGATGTGTATTATCATCTGCTTAACTCCTGTGATAATGCTGTGCTTATGCTTGATATCAGGATGGCCGCCCTGTTTCATGATATAGGGAAACCCCGTTCCAAAAGGAAGAAGAGTATAGAGGGTGATATAAGTAATACATTTTATGGTCATGAAATAATCGGTGCTCGTATATTCAAAAGGATAATGAAACGCTTCGACTTTGATAATGAATTCGTGGAAAAAGTCAGCCACTTAATCAGATTTCATATGTTCCACTACACCGATGATTGGACGAATAATGCGGTAAGGAGATTCATACGAAGTGTGGGAGAAGACTTTCTTAAAGACCTATTCCTGCTTAGAGAAGCGGATAGACTTGGTAGCGGAAAGAAGACCGATACCTGCGATGAGATTGAAGCATTCAAAGAACGTATAGAAGATATAAAAGCACAGGATAAGGCACCTAAAGTCACTGACCTGGACATAAGCGGAAACGATATCATTTCCAGATATAATATAAAGCCAGGTCCTATAATAGGTGAAATGTTGCGTTATCTATTAAAGAAAACCGTGGAAGACCCTACACTTAACGAAAGGGAAACCCTCTTTGAACTTTTAGACCAATATTACCAAAATAATCAATAATCCCACCCCGTATTAAATAATAGGGTTTTAATCTATTGCCATATTATTTAATTGAACTTAAAATTAGATATGCATTTTTATACATTTATGAAGAATTTTGGAC
Organism: uncultured Spirochaetia bacterium; assembly: GCA_964447635.1. Classification (GTDB taxonomy): domain Bacteria; phylum Spirochaetota; class UBA6919; order CAYUUC01; family CAYUUC01; genus CAYUUC01. The sequence continues at coordinate 15,680 of CAYUUC010000023.1, read as the reverse complement.
GATTATAAAACTGAAGTGAATTAAAATAGATATTAAATAATAAATCTCAATATATCAAGTGACTTGTCACCAAGGAAAAAGCAAATATTTTTTGATTGATTATAGACTTATAAAGGGTTCACTATTTCAAAATTCACCGGATATTGGTTATATTTAATTATAATTTACGGTAATCTGCAAAATTAAGGCATATTATGAATAGGATTAACATTGCTTCGGTTCTGATTAGGATTACAGTATTCTTTGTTGCGCTAACTGGGCTAAATATATCTATATTTGCAATCCTATCGTTCACGAATCAGTCAGACCTTATAATCGACAACGCTATAGAAAACGTATACAACGTTGCTTACATCCTGAGAGATGAAGTTGGCGAAATCCTCCATGAGGAAATCATTTCACAAAGGATTACCGAAAATATTGGCAATTACTCTCGGGAGATAATGGAAGGAAGCGAGACAGAAGGGCTCACCGGAGAGGAACTCCAGCAAAGGCAAGACGAAATAGAACAATTCGTAAAAGAACAGATGGATGAAGAAATAGCCATAACCCAGCAAGACCTCATCACACTTGAACCTCAATCCAGAATAGATATCCAGCTCAAAATCAGGAACTATCTGCGCCGTAATGATGAATTGAGCGTACTTAGAACCAAACTCTTCACTCTAACCAGTACTGGTGGGAAGAAAAGGTCTTTCACCGCATGGGGATATGCTCAGGAAAACATGCTTAAAAGAGAGATGAGAGCTCCAACTGTGAATTCCCTCCAGGAAGCTAAAGACACCAGTATGCTTAAATTCATAGATGAAAGAACTCTTCAGTATATCAAAAAACAGCTATCCAGCACCGAAGACCGGAACTTTATAGAGGGGCTCTTCATTATCGGTGAAGAGGGTAAGCCACGCTTGGTCGAAGACGTCACCGATAAAGATATGATTAAAGCCAGTAGAATCATCCACAACCTCGCTTATAACCTTATTATAGAGAACTACACCCTGAGCGAAGATGGACAAACCTATACCGCAAAGGAAGAATTCGATAGAACCGATGAAAACCTGGTTAATCTGTTCTATCTGATTGAACCAGTCCCTTACAACCCCTTCGACCCGGAATACATAGTTCAGGTGCCGGAAGATGATGCTCTGTATGTTACATCTAATGAGCTTCAAAAGGCTTTCCAGGCTGTAACATCATCGAACCTCGGAGGGAAGCTCTTTGTCAACGATGAGCTTATTGACTATCAGTTTATGGACATATACATCCCATTGGGCGAACTCATCATCAAGGCAAGGGTAAAGCTACCCAACACCAATCAGCAATTCAATACTCTGTTTAGGATTGTGCTTATCGCTGGTGGTGTCATCATCACCGCCCACCTACTGTTCATCCTTACTGCCTATCTCATCCTGGTAAGTCCGATGAGGAAGGCTAATGTTACCCTGGAAGAACAGAACAAGAAGTTCGAGGAAGAATTAGAGGTAGCCAAGAATGTTCAGGAAGCTATACTACCAACCGAAGAAGCTCTAGCCAGAGAAGAAAAAGTAGGCATCGGCTCGGTATTCGACTCCTTAGAAGCGGTCAGCGGGGATTATCTCGACGTTATGCAGTTGGGAGCTGATTTAATCGGCATATTGGTCGTTGACGTTTCCGGACACGGTGTCGCATCAGCTCTGGTTACCACGATGGCTAAGGTATCATTCAATAGTCATGCGATAAACTTTAAGACAAGGACAGATGACATCTTCACCAAGGTAAACGAAGATTTATGCGAAGCGACCGGCGACTCCGATTACTATTGTACCGCAGTCATGTGCGTAGTCAACACCCGCACTTTTGAAGTAGACTACTCCACAGCGGGTCATCCCAAGTTCCTTATCTATAGAATAGAACCACCCAAGCTCATAGAGAAGGACATGTTCGAGAAGCAACTTCTACCAGCGATACAGGATGACAAGGATAAGGAATTCATACAGAGCATGTATGTGAAGGAGAATCCAGAAGATAAGCGTAGCAACTATCTCATAACCACACCCACCGAAGAGCTGTCAGAAGTAACCAAAGACCGTATTAAGAACATCCTGGACTCAGCATACTTCATCGAAGAATACGGTACTCGGGGCTTTATGATTGGTGCTGCTCCTTTCGCTAAGTATTTCATGGATAAGGCGTCAATCAATAAAGGCGATAAGATAATCTTATTCTCTGATGGTGTGATAGAGGCTGAAGGTCAGGGTGATGATATGTACGGTTATGAGAGACTGAAAAAGATTATCATCGATAATAAGGAGAAAGACTCCCAGGAGATATCCGACCTAATTCATCAGGATGTCATCGATTATAGAGGAGAAGTACCGGCGAGTGATGACATCTCGATAATCGTATTGGAAGCAATGGCAGAAGCAGAAAGAGAGGTAGCCGAACCTACCGGAGAAGAAGCAGAAGAAGTTGAGGAAGCGGAGGAAGTAACGACTGAAAAAGAAGAGGCAATTGAAGAAGAGGCTGTGACTGAAACTCAGCTTGAGGAAGCAGAAACGGTAGAGGAAGAAAAACCGGTCCCACAAGAAGAAAATGAGGAAATAAGCCTCCAGGAAGAAGAAGCTGAAGAAGAAGCTGAAATATTCGTGATAGGACCGGATGAAGAATTAAACGAAGATATCAAAATGCTGTTGGATTTGGATGACATAATAGAAGATGTAAACATCGATGATTATTCACAGGAAAATATCCATAAAATTCCCTATGTTAAAATCAGTGTAGACGAAAAATCTGGTAGTAATGAGAAGAAAATTCAAATCAATAAAGATGATGACGACATAAGTCTGGAAGATGTTATCGAGGATGTAAAGTCCGAAGAATAACCCCTATGGCGGATAAAAGATGAACCAGATTGACCAAGCATTAAGCATCTTAAAAAAAGACCCTCATCGAAATATCTCTTTGATTAACCTTATTGAAAACCATTTCTATAATGACATCCTAACTTATGGAGATGCGGTTATCGTTAAGAGACAAACCCTCGAGAAGTGCTTCATCGCTGGTAAAGATGAGCATAATCTCCTTCAACTATTAAGTGACGCTTATGATAAAGAATTCTTCACCGGCAACTATCGCCGTTTCTCTTCTATAGATGAAAGTATAGTCCCCATCATTAAGTCCCGATTCGATGTTAAGATGGGCAACTGTGGTGATAAGCTGTTCCTTGATGATAATATCCCCCTACCGAAACCTAATAGGCAAGCTCAACCCTTAACAGAGCAGGAAGCAACCATCATTAATAAATACTGGGAGAACAAAGACGAGGTGGAGCATGAATACATCCGCCGATGCATCCTTAATGGGATGGGTTTCATCATTTATGAGGGAGGAGAGCCGGTATCCTGGACATTGACTCACTTGGATGGTTCTCTAGGTTTCCTTCATGTCAGGGAGGAGTATCGCCGGAGAGGGTACGGTAAAGATGTAATGATACCCTTGGTTCATGAGATGAGGGGAGATGGTAGGAAGGTATTTACTCATATCGCCGGGACTAATCCTGCTTCGATGGGATTGGTTTCGGGACTTGGCTTCAAACCGGTATATAGGATATGCTGGCTTAACTTATTGATATGATATAAGCCATTCAAATTCTTAAAAAAAAACCAATTATTTTATTTAATTTTACTTTTGATATTGTCATATGGTATAAATCTGATAATATTTAGTACTTTATAGATGCTTATTATTTTAAGTAAACCACAACATAAAATAAAAGGTTGTTCCTCATTGTTATGAAAGATTTAAACGGAGAACCCCTAGCCCCTTATTGAAGGGGGAATAAGACTGAAATCCAAGTCCCTCTTAACTGCGTCTTCGCAGAAGACGAGGGGATTTAGAGGGTTACCTCTTCAGTTTCATTAATTTTTGCGGAACAATCAAATAAAACATTGGAGAAAGACTTATGGAAAACAAAACCCCAAAGATAAAATCATTAAACCATATCGCTATTGCCGTACCCGAACTAGACCCGGTGATAGATGTATTCGTGAATAAGCTTGGATTCAAGTTAGACCGCATAGAGGAGGTTCAATCTGAACAGGTGCGGACAGCGTTCCTCGCAACTGAAGCCGGTGAGCATATAGAACTATTGGAACCGATGTCCAATGAGTCGGCTATTGCCAAATTCCTGGAGAAAAACCGTCCGGGACTCCATCACATTGCTTTTAATGTCGATAATGTAGAAGAAGCTTTGGAAACTGTTAAAGATAACGGAGTAAGACTAATCAACGAGAAGCCGAAAACCGGAGCTGGTGGTCTTCAAATAGCTTTCTTACATCCAAAGTCTACTTCCGGTGTATTGATGGAACTTTGTTCCAAAAAAGAAGAAAAGTAATTTATCATTAATATGTGATGGTATGAAAATAGATGGAAGAGAAAGTCAATAAAATATTCAATCTTATTGAAAACTATAAGAAGTCTCTAAAGACGGTTAGTGATAAACTTCCTGCTATGAATGATGCATTTGATACTAAACCTGAAGAGTACTTCATTATAGCAGAGATTGTGGAAGAGATAATTAATATTGATGTACAGCTTTACGAGAAATTCGAGAATATTGTAGATTTGTGCATGGAAGAGATTAAGGTGGATAAAAACTACGTGGTTAAGAAATCAGCAAAGATGTTAGGCGATGCTATACAGAAATTCAAGGAATGTCGAGTGAAGTCAAATCATATTAGGGAAAAAGCAATAATCCATCTCAGCCAGATTGAAACACCAGATTTTACCATGAGGAAAGATAAATTCACCCCAGAGCAGAAAAAGGAGGTAAACTTCGCCGAAGAAACCCTCAAAAACTACCACAAAAAATTAAACAATCCCAAAAAGCTATACGATAGGTGTTTAGCAAAAGCCTCCAAAATATACGGCATCACCGAAGGCTTGATATAAGAGCAATGTCAAACCTGCATACATAGATAACCTAATAACTAAGCTAATCCTTATGGCACATAACAGTATATGCCATTCATATCCGGTGAGTAGGAAATGTATTCCGAGTTGGTTATATGGTCTACAATCATGTATCTTTCGCTATCCTCGATTATATTGCGATATATGTCGAATCGATATTGGTCTATATTGTGGTTAATGTTGAGAAGGACTTTGCCGTATTCGTCGGTTTTTACTTCCTGCAGGGTACTTTCATCCTTATCATCCGTTTTAACCTTTATGGTGGCGTCTTCTATCACCTTCCCATCTTTCTTATAATCGAATACCCGCAGTTCTATCCCTTCTTTTTCGGGGAACATAATCAGAGCCAGTCCTGAGTCGGAGCATTCTGCATCCCTGACCACCTTAAGGGGGAAGATGTCCACATACACATTAAGAACGGAGTAGCTCTTCTCTTCGGGATGGGCTTTATCTATGTCTATCTTACCTTGATATCCCAGAGTATCTCCTTCCTGACGAAATCTAAGCAATGTAGTATATCCAATCTGGTGCCTATCCCCGTCCCTTTCTTCTAAAACAGGATTTACATCTTCGCCGAGGCTCTCGTTAATCGCTATTCCAAAGCCTTCCACAGCTTGATTGCCCACCAGGTCTTTCGTTATCTTATGCTTGATGCGGTATTCATTGAAGATATCGGTGGAGATGCCGTACTCACTCTGGTCATACTCCGGGGTTTCGATGGGGAAGGTCTTGTCCCGGTTTATGTAAAACTTAATCTGCTCCAGATTCAATCGGTCTTTGTGTTCGAGATAGTGTATCTTGATGTTTTTAGCGTATAGCAAGCCTTCTTCGGGATTGTTTCGGATGAGCTCCGCCTTTGATGTGTCGGTGATGATTACTCCGCCTGAACCGACCACCTCAGCGGTGTTCCCGTCTATGACCAGAGCTGTGTCCTCACCTATACCGTAGCCGAAAGTCTTACCTTTCGTCAGACATGCCGCCAGTAATCGTCCCAGCCTGCCTCGTTTTACGAAATGCGTATCGGTAATGGCATTCTCGATGAAGCCGAAGCCTTTGGTCAATAATAGCCTTGAGTCAGATGGGTTATCGCTCCATTCTTCCTTGTTGTAGATGATGCCTTGAACCGTTCCGCCGTAACTGTCGCCACCACCCATCATCACTTCAGAAAGGACTGCTGCTCCAGCACTTGTTCCCACGAGGACTCCGCCCCTTTGGTATATCTCACGGATGATTTTCATCACTGGTAAGTCTTCTCCATCGTCTGAGATGAGTGCTTTAATGTATCTAAGCTGGTTTCCTCCTACGAAGAACACGCAGTTATAAGTCCGTAGCTCCTTTACGATTGATTGGTCCTTGCTGTTCTCAATCCATTTTGATTCGTCTTCCGGGGTGGTTTCATCGTTGATGAGAGCAATAGGGAACATTTTTATGTTTTTGGCTGGTAAATCGTTTTGGATGAACTTTTGAATGAGTGCTTCAGCTGTTTTGACAGGTGTATAGCTTCCTGCCGGTATGACAGCGATTTTAGCCTTATCCTCACCGCCAGCTTTATAGATAATCTTTTTGAATATAGCTTCTGATTGTAGATTTCCACCTATTACAACCAGCTTTCCAGCATCACTTATGCTTATGTTCATATAATGGCTTACCTCAGCAAAAGATTACATTTGTAGATTAACTTTAGTGAAAAAGTCCATTCAAATGTATTGATTAAATTTTCTGAAACTCGCTGTTATGTAAAAATAAGCAAAAAGTCGGTGAAGTTAAAACTTTTTGCGGGTTGATTAGCTAAACATCTATCTTAATATGTAATAATGAGGTGTTTATCCTATTGTCGCCACTGCTCCATCATAGCCATCCTTGCCTTCCTTATACACCTTCGAGAAGTCCACTTCAACCTTATCCCCGCTGATAACTGCTTTATACCTATCCAAACCTCTGTTTGCCGGTCCTTCTTTCTTTGAACCGTCTAAAGCGAAGGTTGAACCATGGCAAGGACAGTCTATGCTCTCATTATCTGAAGCATAAGCCACAATACATCCCAAATGTGTGCAGACTGTGGAATGAGCATATACCGTGTTGCCAATCCGGCTTATGACTAGCTTTTTATCTTCATAGATCATCGCAGAACCGTCTTCAGGGATAGCATAGGTGGCGGTCTCTCCTTCCATTACGGTGGCTGTGTTACAGGCAGAAGCTAATGGCAAAAGCATAGCCCCTCCCACTATCTTTATAGACTTTGATATGAATTCCCGGCGGGATTGTTTTTTATCCATATATGACACTCCTTTTATTTTACTAATATTAAATTTATATCAAAAAAGCTAAATTGTAAACACATCTAATAAGCATTGTTTTATATTTTATCCAGCCTTTATCAGTTGAAAAAATGCCTAAAAGTTTATCTATAAACCACCTCTTTTATTATCTTTGAGTTAGTAAGATGATAAATATAACTTAAACATAAATCTTATTATCAAATAAGGATTAAAATATGAGTGACAACAATAACAAAACCAATAAAAGAATAACAGAACATCCAGTTTTAGAAATAAAACCGGTCGATAATATAAATTTCACTTTCGATGGAAAACAACTCACTGCAAAGAAAGGCGAGGTCATCTCATCAGCTCTCTTTGCCCATGGGATACGCATCTTCGGAACGCACTCCAACGACCGCAGTCCGCAGGGCATCTTCTGTGCTAATGGTCAATGCTCCCAATGTATGGTTATCGCAGATGGTAAGGCTGTCAAAGCGTGTATGGTACCGGTAAGAAAAGGCATGGTCATCGAACCGCTGACCGGGACTCCCCGACTCGATGAAGCTATCAATCCCGATGACATAGACTTTAAGGACATCGAGGAAGTAGAGACGGAGGTGTTGATTATAGGTGGTGGTCCTGCCGGATTGAATGCCGCTGTGGAGATGGGCAAAGTCGGCATCAAGACCTTACTCATCGATGATAAGGCGGAGCTGGGGGGTAAACTCACACTACAAACCCACTCCTTCTTCGGTACCACTGCTGACTGCTACGCCGGGACAAGAGGCATCGAGATAGCCCAAATCCTGGAAGGACAAGTCAAGTATTATCAAGATAGCATCACCACATGGCTGAATGCTACTGCTACTGCTGTATTCCTCGACCATCGGGTCGGTGTGGTGAAGGACAACTCCTATAAGCTGGTCAAGCCTAAGGCTGTGTTGGTGGCTTGCGGGGCGAGAGAGAAACCGCTAGCTTTCAAAGGATGCGACCTGCCCGGTGTATATGGTGCGGGAGCGTTTCAGACCCTCGTCAATCGTGACCTGATAAAGGCTAGCGATAGGCTGTTTGTCATAGGGGGAGGTAATGTCGGGGTCATCGCAGCTTATCATGCACTACAGGCCGGCATCACTGTAGTCGGTGTGGTGGAGGCTTTGGACAAGTGCGGTGGCTATAAAGTTCATCTGGACAAGATAAAGCGACTCGGTGTCCCTATCTATACTCGACACACCATCGTAGAGGCGATGGGTGAGGATAAAGTGGAGAAGGTCAAGATAGCTCGTATCGATAGCGACTTCCAGCCCGTCGAAGGAACAGAGAAGCTCTTTGATGTGGACACCGTATTGATTGCAGTGGGCTTATCCCCTATAGATGAGCTTTACCATAAGGCTAAGGATATAGGCATGCAGGTATACTCTGCGGGAGACGCCGAAGAGATAGCCGAGGCATCAGCTGCCATCTTCAGCGGTAAGATCACCGGAAGGAAGATAGCACGGGATATGGGAAAAGATGTAGACATACCGGAAGAGTGGGAGCCAACTATGGACATACTCAAGAGCAGACCGGGTAAGACCTACATGCTCAATGAGGAACCTGTCTACTATAAAGGCGAAGAAGCAGAAGTCTATCCCATCATCCGCTGTAACGAAGAGATACCTTGTGACCCATGCGTCAGCATATGTCATAAGCACAATATCCGCATAGAAGGGAACATAATGAATGTCCCAACCTATGTCAGTGAAACAAGTTGCTCCGGTTGTCAGCAGTGTGTGGCAGTCTGTCCGGGACTCGCTGTCGTGCTGGTAAACACCAAGAAGGATAAGACCAAGAAAACCGCCCTGCTTACCATCCCGTATGAGCTTCAGGAAGAGCTTAAACCGGGACAGGAGGTAGAGACTGTAGACATAGACGGGAACATCGTTGGTAAAGGCGAGGTCGTCAAAGTGAGAGAGATGCCTAAGGTTATGAAGAAGCGTAAACTGGTGCAGGTAAGGGTACCATATGAACACAGAACGAAGATAGCCGCTTTCTCATTACAGAAAAAGGTAGAAGAGGCAAAGGAAGACCCGATGATGCCACGCAGGGATGATATAATCATCTGCCGTTGCGAGAGAGTAGCTAAGGGTGGTATCAAAAAGGAGATAGAGAAGGGCATACTCGATATGAACATCCTCAAAGCTAAGCTGAGATGCGGTATGGGGTCTTGCGGCGGTAAGACCTGCGAAGAGCTAATCCTGCGTATATATCGTGAGATGGGCATAGACCCGAAGAAGGTAGTGCCGTTCTCCAAGAGACCTTTCCTTAACGAAGTCCCGCTGAGGTTCTTCGCCGGCATCGAAGAGGAACTGTGATTCAGGTTACACCATTAATGGTTACACCATCGATTCCTTCTTCTTGATGGTAAAGGAGAAAGTCGAACCCTTTCCGTATTCCGATTCGAGAAATATTTGTCCACGATGGATTTCTACGATTTTCTTACAGAATGATAAACCGATACCCGAGCTATGAGTTATATCCTCTTCTACATAATCTTCGGTATCATCTTCGTCATCCTTCACCCGTTTGAATATCTGGAAGATGGTTTCGTGGTTCTCTTTCTTTATACCGATACCGTTATCCTTAACCGATATCATGTAATGGTTGTCCTGCTCGGTGGATGATATATGGATAACGGGTTTCTCTTTACACTTGCGGTATTTGATAGCATTGGAAATGAGGTTTTGGAAGAGGCTGACCATGTATGTCTTGATAGCAAAGACATCATCGGGGAGCTTATCACTAGTGATTTGAGCATCTGTCTTCTTTATAAGCTCCTCCAGGTATTCCAGGGCTGTTGAGAATACTTCATTCATATCAACCAACTCGAAGCCTGTTTCCGGGTTGTCCAGTTCCGAGTACAGCAAAAGATCTTCTATCATCTTTACCATGTTACTGGTCTTCCTCATAACAGAATCGGTAATCTCTTTCAGTTCGGGTTCGTTCATCTGTTCAACATACTTGTACTGTATTATCCTGATATAGCTTATGAGCGAGGCAAGCGGGTTCTTCAAGTCATGAGATATATGATGGGCGAAATGGGACAGCTCATCGTTCTTCTGCTGTAGATTCTTGAGAGCCTTCTCCAGCATGTCCTTATAGCGTTTCTGTTCTGTAATGTCCCTGCCTACGCTCTGGTATTCGATGATATTCCCATTCTCATCCAGTATTGCCCGATGTACCCATTCCTGCCATTTTAGCCAACTCTTTACTACACCGACATACTCCATAGTGTCAACCGGATTGTCCCGGCTCAGTTGCTTGATGAATTTTGAAAACTCCTTCTTCTGACTATCCGGAAAATAATCGAGCAGGCAAGACCCAATTAGCTCTTCTTTGCTATAACCGAAATATCTGGCATATGCTTGGTTTACGAAAGTGATTATGAACTCAGGAGTATATCTGATGATAAGTTCTGTTTGGTCTTGTATAATAGCATTGGCTCGCTGTTCGCTTCTTCTCAGCTTCTGTTCTGCCTTTACCCTCTCGGTTAAGTCATTGAATTGTAGGAAAAAGTTCTTTATCGGGCTGTTTGGTTCTTGATTTACTTTAACCGGGGTAATGATAACTTCTACATATATCCTTCCTTTTTTTGAAAAATTTAACGCAAACCGGTCAGCAATTTTATCGAAGTCAATATCAGTCTCAAATTTCACCATTTTCCCTTGTTTCAGTTTTTTTATGTATTTTTTTTCTATATACGGATTATCCAACAAATTTAAATTATTTTTATAGCAATTTTTATCTTTCAAATTAACCATTTTCAAAGTGGATTGGTTTATATCCAATAATTTTCCATCTGAATCAAAAATTAATATGCCGGCTGGAGAGTTTTCAAATATGCTTTTGAAGCGTGCTTCGCTTTCTTTTAACATGTTTTCGGCTTTCTTCCGCTGGTCTATGTCTCTGGCGAGGGAGAATATGTATTGCTCATCTTTAAACCTTATCATTCCGCTATTGATTTCAACCGTAATACTTTTTCCTGTTTTAGTTCGTAGGTTAGCCTCGAATAGGACTGAACCTTCATAAAAGACTTTATCTTTAATGTTGGTCCTATGTAATCCCTTATTCAGAGAAACATTTATGGTTAAGTCTTCTGGGGTTTTGGTAAGTATCTCTTCTTTGGTGTATCCTAAGATTTCGCATGCGGTATCGTTTACATCTATAAACCTTCCGGACATATCCTTATTGATTTTATAGACAAAAATGGCGTCTTTGCTTTTTCTAAAGAGGGTTTTGAATTTGTCCAGGGTGTCCTGAAGCTGTAGTAATTTTTCCTTATCCTCGGTCACATCTTCGATTATGGTTGCGAAGAAACCTTTATAGAGTGGGTAGGAGTTGATGTATAGCCATCTTTTTAGCGATTCGACATATAGTTCGATTTCCGAGTTGTTACCCCGGGATGGTACGAGTATATAATGTTTATAGAATGACGATTCCCGTGCTTTGATTTCAGGGAAGATTTGCGAGGCTTTTTTCCCGATAACCGATTCCCTGCTTAATCCGGTATGTTTCTCGAAAGCATCGTTTACTTCCAAGAAGACAGAGTCGAGAGCATTCTCTCCTTCGCTTTGGATTATTTTCTGATAGGCATAAGCATTGGTCATTCTCCTAAATAATGATTTATACCGGTCTTCCGAGTTCCTGATTATATCTTCGGCAAGTTTCCACGCTGTTATGTCCCTTCCTACGCTATGGTATTCGATGAGTTTCTTATCCATATCGTAAACAGCCCGTGTGGACCATCTAATCCAGTTCCGGTCAAAATCGCTTATATCGCTGTAATATGTATCGTACCTTATCACCGGGTAGCGAGGGTTTAGCATCGCCAGCTTATTCTTAACTGAAGGCTTTCTTTCTTCCGGGATGAAGTTAAGCAAGTTATCACCGAGTATGTCATTTTCATTAATATTGAAGTAGTTGCACATGGAATGATTAGCGAAGGTTATTTGTAGGTCAGGGTTTGCTTTGATTATGAGTTCGGTCTGTAGTTCGACGATAGACCTATAGTCGGTTTTGGTTTCTGCTAATCTTGATTCCAGTTGCTTAATCCGGTTTTTAAGTTTTAGGTGAAGTCTTATTTTGTTGGTTAATAGATGCGGGTTGATGGGGGTGCATATATAATCGATGGCTTGTAGTTCGTTAAGTAGTTGAATGAATGTTTCATCGGTTTCTTCATAACCATCATTAATCAGTATAATCGTAGAATCTTTTGTGTGGTTGCTATGGAGTAACTTATCATAATAGTTTTCTTTGTATTCTGTATAATTTATACTAAAAAGTATAAGGTCTATTCGGCAATCCAGTGTAGTGTTATATTCATCATCAATATCGATAAAGATTATATCTGTGTTATTGAAACTTTCACATAGATGTTTCCGACAATATTCACGCCTACTATCATCTTTATCAATAATAAGGATGTTGTTTTTGTCTTTTTCCATTTATTCATAACCCGTAGAATCTTTTTTTGATAACATAAAGTTTAATTATCACTACTCAAATCTTTTTAATATAAAACAGTTTCTAAGTTAAAAAATATACATCAATTTTTTTTAATATCAAATATATTTATAAAACAATATTAACCAAATTTTAAAAGGTATGATTGCATAATTATTTAATAAATCAATATTTATGAAGTTTGTTTTTACAATGTTATCAATGGATTGCTAATTAAATTAATTTTTTGTTAAAAATCTATATTAAATGATTTATTAGTGTTGATTATGCAATATTGATGTTAAAATTTATTGAGAAAATCTTTTATATTTGGTTAAATCATGGTATAATTTAAGTAACATTTATACAGTCCTTATTATAATTCGATATTGTAAGATAGTTAGTATATTATGGAATATCCCCAAAAAGAGGTAAAACATGAGCAAAATTAATTTAGGAAATAAATCACGCATATTCATTATCGTTATCGTCATTATCACGGCATCATTCATCACAGGGCTATTCGCTCAAAACTTCCCCCTTGATGTATCCAGCATATTCAACTCGGATGCATCACCAATCAAACCAATGAAAGGGGCAGTTGAACTACAGGATACACTTAGACGGATAGCTACCGAGCGATCCAAGGCTGTAGTCCATGTGGGGGCGCAAATCACTCTCGACCCGGAAGTCGCTGAATACTACGGAGTGCCGCAGGAGACCGAGGTCACCGGCTCCGGCTTCATAGTATCCAAGGATGGTTATGTCATAACCAACTATCATGTCATTGAAGGGGCGAACGACATCACCATCACACTATGGAACGGTGAATGGTTCTATGCCGGCCTTATCGGGTTCGACCAGAAGACCGACATCGCCCTACTACGATTCCAGACCAACGGAAGGGACATACCAACCATGCCTCTCGGTGATTCTGATGAGCTTATGGTAGGCGATATCGTCATCGCTATCGGCAATCCATGGGGTCTTGCCGGGAGTATGACTATGGGTATCGTCTCAGCTACCGGCAGGGTAGACCAGATCATTGAGGAGACAGCTGTCCTCAAGAACTACATACAGACCGATGTACCTATAAATCAGGGTAACTCAGGCGGACCGCTTATCAACCTTAAAGGAGAGGTGATAGCGATGAACTCAGCACTCTTCACCGCTGGCGGAGGATGGGACGGGATTAGCTTCTCCATACCGATAAAGGTGGTGAAACGGATAATCGAAGACCTCGCCGAGGACGGCACCGTGGAGCGGGGTTATTTGGGTATCGTATATAAGCTCCTCGATGAAGACCTCGCCGAATACTTCGGATTGAAGAACAACGAGGGTGTGCTGGTAACAGAAGTCATCGAGGACAGCCCGGCTGAGGAGGGCGGTCTGCAGGTCGGCGACGTGATACTCGAATTCAACGGGGAGAAGATAGACTCGCTTGATGAATTGCTCAACAGAGTACTCGCAACTAAAATCGGTGATGAAGTAGAGATAACCGTACTGCGTGAAGGGAAGAAGAAGACCCTTCGAATTACAATCAGGAAAAAACCGGAAAACTTTGGTCAGCAAGAGGAAATCGAGGTGAACAACTTCGGTACGGCTGTGTGGCTAGGCATGGAGCTGGGCAATTACGAGCAGTTCTCTGACAAAATCATCTTCGATGGGGATGGACTGGTTGTTGTGAACATAGACCAGAACTCGCATGCTTATCAGAAAGGCATTATGCCGGGTGACATCATCGTGGAGATAAACAACGAGCTGATAATGGACTTACAGGAACTGAAGAGCTATGCTGAAACCCAAGGGAAGATGTTCCTGCTTAAGGTCTATCGAAGCGGCAATTATGACATCATCGCAGTGAAGGGTGAATAAGCCTATCCCTTATACGATGTATTGCCTAACATTTCCCTTCTACTTTTCATAAAGTAATACTGCATCCTTATATCATTCTAAGAGGCTATCTTCCTTATCAGGTCGTAAATGCTGAATCGTACATACAGTATGAGAATGCTAACCATCCCAACCAGCTCTAAGCATATTAATATAGAATGTCGATGGCTCGAACCATTCCTCCAGCAGGACGATGATGGCGGTTAGTCATGAACCCGCCTTACAAGATGGATAGAACTACCTTTCAATTTAACCTTATAAGCATATACATGTAAAATCACGAATTTTTATCGAGAATTTGGTTTTCATTTCTTATGTGATAAGAAATTTATTATTACTTTTTGGTCATATATAGAATAGGAATAATAAAGTGTAACTTTTTTGTTTCACTTTTATTATATTTGTAAGGTAATATTTTTATATACATTGATTAAAGGGGAAAAGAGACCATGAAAAGTACTATTTTAACAGTAATAGTTTCAATATTAATCATTTCATGTATTGCCTTCTTCGCATGTGATGGAGAACCAGACCCCATTGTATACAACCTCACCATCAATGCTGCGAATGGCGAAGTGACAGCAAAGGTTGGCGATACCACATTACCGGGTGACCCACCATATCAGGTTGAGGAAGGCTCAACCGTAACCATCACCGCAGACCCGGATGACAATTACACATTCGATAGCTGGAGTGGCGACCTTTCAGGTAGCGATAACCCAGCAACGATAACGATGGATGGTGATAAGAGCATCACTGCCGTGTTCACCATAGACCAGTACACCCTGACTACCGGTTTGACCGGTGATGGCAGTATCACCCTCGACCCGTCCGGTGGGACCTACGACTATGGTACGGTAGTGACAGTGGAAGCGGTTCCTGATCAGTACTGGACCTTCGATAGCTGGAGTGGCGACCTTTCAGGTAGCGATAACCCAGCAACGATAACAATGGATGGTGATAAGAGCATCACTGCCGTGTTCACCATGGACCAGTACACCCTGACTACCGATTTGACCGGTGATGGCAGTATCACCCTCGACCCGTCCGGTGGGACCTACGACTATGGTACGGTAGTGACAGTGGAAGCGGTATCCGATA
>CAYUUC010000022.1:0-24745 GCA_964447635.1 uncultured Spirochaetia bacterium | reverse complement strand
CATTATTATTAATAAAAAATCACTTATTAAAATTAATAAAATAATGAAATAATATTAAACTATATCATAATGCATGTTTAGATGTGGTCACTTAATAAAATCAACTAAATTCCTATAGACAATATTATTTATTAATACAAATTAAAAAGATAGGTTTTAATCAGAATCACTTCCGATAATATTTTGTTCACCAGCTAATTCAATAAATTTCATTGGGATGGTTAATCCAAATTCTTTAACTTTGTTTAAATCAAAGGCAAAACCATTTTCTTCCGGTTCTTCAGCTGGGATATCCTTAATAGAAGCCCCCTCCAGTAATCTAATTATCATTTTTCCCGACTGTCTTCCCATACTAAGATGAGAAGGATATATTACTGCGGTTGCTCCCCATCTTTCTGTTACATTGTTTCTGCTTATACCAATTAAAGGTTTTGTTGAGTTTTCAGAAACGGTTCTAATAAAGTCTTCTGATATACCCATCTGGTCATTTGGGGTCATGAATACACCAACACTATCATTAAGTTCTATTGCAAAATCTTTAGCTATTTTTGCCATTTCCTTAGTTCCTTTATCACCAGTAATTAATGGAACAATTCTATAGGTGATTTCTAAATCAGATAAATTTGGCTCCTTTAAGGCATTTTCCAGCCAATTCTTATAACTATGAGATTGGGGCATATCTGCATATATAAGACCAATTTTCTTAACTTCGGGAATTATTTCTTTTATAAAGTTTAACCTAGATTCTACGGGAACAGGATAAGATACTCCAGTAAAATTATATTTCGACGGTTTATAAAAATCTTCTATCACACCTATTCCAACCGGGTCAGTAACACATGCAAAGACAACATTATGATTTTTCCTAAATAAAGTATTTTTAGCCGCTACACAACTTACAGAACCTTGTATAAAGAATAAGTCCGGGTCTAATTCCATAACTTCATTTATGAATTCTTCTCCTATGGTTTGGTCATTTTTGATATTCTTATATTTTATCTTAATATTTTTTCCTTCTTCATATCCATTTTCTTTTAATGTTTCTAACATTGCTTTTCGAGAACTTAGATAAGGTTCGCTGTTTTGTGATTCTATATCTACTATAGTGTACATTTTATTAGTGTCGAAGGTTTCTTTATTGTTACCATCTTTTTCAATAAATTGGTCTACCTGTTTCCTTTCGCAGGATAGAAAATTTATTATGCATAATGTTAAGATGATGATAACCGCAATTTTTTTCATTTTTTACCTCTCATATTATTTGTGATTGTTCCACAAAAATTAATGAAATTGAAGAGGAATCCCACTAAACCCCTCTCTTATTCTGCGAAGACGCAGTTAGGGGGGGGTTGGATTTCATTCTTATTCCCCCCTTCAATAAGGGTGGCTAGGTGGAATTCTCCATTTAAATCTTTCATAAAAATGAGGAACAACCTTATTTGTTTTCAACAATAATGATGTATTAGTATCTATAAATTCACATTATTGCTTTTTAGAAGGATTATCTGTATGTAAGTATTTTCTACTAATTATACTCATCAACTTTTTAATCCCTACTGATTTATAGCCTTTATTAGTGATTTTTAGCAAAATATTATAAGCTTCTTCATATCTTCCTAATCTATACAAAGTCAAACCCATCATGTAATTAACCTTTACATCATCATTCTCATTTATTAGAGTTGATAAAATATCATGAGCTTTTTGATATTTTTTAACTTTGATATAATCTATAGCTTTATCAAAATCGGATTTTTGTTTTTCATAAATGGTGTTGGGATTAACTTCCTTTTCAATTTTTCTACTTTCAACAACAATAGCTTCATTAATACTATCATTATTTAGAGATTTAATATTGGACTTATATTCGACGTATAATACAGCTCTGTCATCATCTGGAGGTTGATTTCCGCAAAATTGCTCAACATTTTCAATAAGCCCGTCTACAAAGTCTTTAGCTGAGGTATCTTTATTGTTTTCTATATAGTTTAACAATCTTGGATATCCATAAAATTCTTTAGATTGGTTCCTTGCTTCTATAATACCATCTGTAAATAATAGAATCTTATCACCTACCTGTAATTTTATATTTTTCTCTTCATAATCAACATTATCCAAAATCCCTAAAAAGAATCCTAAAGTATCCAATTTTATTATTGATTCCGCATTAGGTCGAATCAATAAAGCAGGATGATGCCCACAATTAGTGAATTGTAGTTCTCCTGAAAGTAAGTCCAGTTTACAATAATAAGCTGTTAGATAATGTTCAAGGTCACCTAATATGGTGCACATCTCATCATTTATCTTTTGGCATGTCAAAGATGTATTTATATTCCAATTTGAAAAAGATGTAAAAGAGACTTTAGCTAAAGAAGTAATAAGCGCCGCTGGGACACCATGACCGGAAACATCAGCTATGTAAAAGCCATATGTACTTTTTCCGATTCTCATTACGTCATATATATCCCCTCCAATTTTTTCCATTGCCAGGTATGAAGAACCGAATTTCAACTCTCTAATAGAAGTTAGGTTTTTTTCAGTAGGGAGCAGTTTTTCTTGAACTCTCCTTGCCATTTCTAATTCTTTGTGTATATCTTCATTTTTCTTCTTTAACTCTCTATTAGCTACATGAAGTTCTATTGTACGCTCTTGTACCATTTCTTCGAGATTTTCACTATAATTATTAATTTCATTAATCATAGTATTAAAGGCATTTCCTAATTCAGCTATCTCATCAGAACCACTTACATATATCTTTCTTTCAAAATCCATATTATCTGATATTTTTTTCATTTCATTTGACAATTTAGTTATAGGATTGACCACTTTTTTTGTTATAAATAAAAGCATAACAGAAACAAAAATAATAAAAGCAATACCAAAGATTATAATTGTCTGAATTACCACTTTAGTTATTTCTTTATCTATTACCTTTTTGTCTACTCCTATGTGTAAAGCTCCAATCTGTTCTGTATTAGAGGAAGTAGAGAATAGTGGTAGGACTGATTCATAGTATTTACCTGTATTGAAAGTGGTTTTCTTTCCATTATAAATATTAGAATTATTATAAAAATCTTTATTTAGTTCCTGGGATTTTATTTCAATATCACTATGATAGAGTAATTCCCAGTTATTATTACTTATGAAAATATAATTAATTACATTATTTGCTTTTATAGCTTCGTCGAAAAATTGATTAACACCTGCCAATCTATCTAAGGAAAAATATTTTAGATTATTATATATTGTATTTCTAATAAAAAACCCACTAGTGTATATCTCTCTTTCAAGTGAACTTTTTATTGAAGACCTAAATTGAACAATATTTACAGTTAATATTAAACTTAAAGAAATTATTAAAATAAGAACCACAATAAGCATTGTTCTAAATTTAAAGTTTTTTCTAATAAGCTGGATTAAATGAAAATTTCCCATCTTTTACCTGCTTTTTATTAATATTTTAATTTCTTAATAATATAAATTTATTAGTCTGATTATCAATAAAAAATTAGATTAATATCTAAAGATTAGATAAAGAGTAATAAATCTATTATTAACTGAATCTTAATAAATTAGGCAATATTATTCAATATTTTTTTAGGATTTGTATGAATATTTGGAGGGTATGTCTTTAAATTGTAATTCTGTAGTAAATATGAATATATCATTTTATAATTATCTATTAGATACAATATTTAACTTTATAAACTGTATTATTATATATAATAGATTATTTTTTAACTCAAGCCAGTTATTTATAATGATAAAATTATAATGAATTATTACAAAATAAGTTCCATGCTCCCTCTGATTAAAAGGAAGTATATCACATATCTAGGTATTCTGGATAGACTCCCTATTAAATATATATGAGGTTTAACATTAAGGTAACCTGCTAGCCAGGATATGGTAGCATAAGGGATAGGTGTAAGACCACCTATAATTATCGCAGCTAAGGCATTTTTCCTTATGAGAATACGGCCTTTATTGAGGAGTAATGGGATTAATCTACGCATTATTCGTACTCGCTTTAAGTTCCTACCCATCAGGTATCCGAAGAAACCGGCTATCATTGAAGCTATACAGATGGCACTTAACAATATAAAGGGATTCCAGCTTATTGTTACAGCAAATATGGAATCGACTGGAAATAGGGGAATAGGAAAGAAGTCTAAAGCCATGACAAAAAAGAATACACCGGTTATACCGAAATTAGTGCTAAACCATTCAGCTACTAGTTCTACATAATCTTTGGCAAATATAAAAACTAAAAGTATCGCGGTAATAGTTATTGTTAATACTACTATCGTTTTTATAACCAAACTTTGATTTTCTTTCTTCTTAGAAGATTTATATGGTGGTTTTACTTTATATTCCTTCTTCATTTCACATGATTTTGGTTTTTTTTCGGTTTCTATGCTAATGTTGTTATTGTGTAATGTTTTACTATTTGATGGTTGGTAGCCATTATTCTTTATTTCAATTGACACAATCTTATTTTCCTTATAATGAATGAATTTATAAATCCAGATAAAAGATAAATATTATTGATAAATAATATATAAATATCAGATTAATTATCTGTTAATATCCAAAATGTGTATAGATTTTAATCCTTTCATGTAAAATATAAAGTATATTTATTAAGAACCGATTAATCAGTTGAGATGTTATATAAAAAGATGGAGAAGGGTTGATAATGAAGACTTCGCATTTTGTTACATTCATAACTCTGGTTCTATTTGAAGTTTTACTGTGTATTAGCTTTTATTTTATTTATACAGGGGCTGTACAAAGATCATTTATTGATGAGGTGAGGGTGTTTTCTAAACAGAAAAGCCAGGAGTTTAGAAGAGCCGAGTTTTATTTAGAATCATCTGAAGATTCAGAATCCATTGAGAAATTGAATTCTCAACATGAATGGATACAACATAATTATCAAACCAATCCATTGTTGGTTTTTCATATCTATCGTAATCCAAAGACCAATGAAGTCATCTTCTCCAATTCCAGGAATCCGAAAATTGATACATTGAAATCAGAGTATATCCGACAATGGAGCATCGATTTTTATAATAAAACAGATTATACTATATTTTCAATTGGAAATGTTGAACTCGTTGGGCTAATCATCCAAATAGAAGATGAAGTTCTTCCAGTGGGTAAACTAGAACTAATCTATGACTATAGTCCAGTGGTAAAAGAAGTAGCGAAGTTAAGGAACATACTTATATGGTTTGCTTCTGGATTAGCTATTATGCTGTTTGTTGTATTCTTGATATTAGGTATTGTTAATAATAAGAAATCCTCGAAACGTAATGATAAAACTTCAAAAACCATTGAATATAATAAACCTGTCTCTGATAAAAGTTCTGTTAATAAAAAGAATCAAGATTTTAAAGATAAAACCATTTCCAAAAATATTAAACTTAATAGAATGAATGTCAGTAAAAATATAAACAAAAATAACACCATAGATGAAGAAGAAATCAAAATTCAAACCGGAATTTATGATAGGAATAAACATAAGAATAACCAGGATGAAAACGATTTTCTGAATGATACCAAAAATAAGAATAGAAAATATATTCACAAAGTAAGATTATGAAAATAATAAAATTATTAATAGCATTAATCATTATTCTATCTTCAGCTGGTTTATTGAGCTCTAATGGCAATGGATATCTATTTAGATTCAAAAAAGTTTCATTGAAGTATTATGCTTCTATGGATTCTGTTAAGATTAGAAACATCGATTACCAATCTCTCATTACTAATAATATCTATTATAGCCAGGATAGAACAATTAATTCAACAGAGATTAGAATAGAAAAACCTAATACATTTAATGATGTAACCATACAATATCCTATTAAAGTAACAGATTTATATGTTAATTCTACAGCAGGGTCTCAAGAAGAACTCACAGCGTTAGAGTTTACTGCTATCCCTAAACAAGACGGTTTTATTAAAAACCAGCAGATTAGCTTAAATTTTAACGAACCTATCGGAATACCACCGAAGACCCGATCCATTGAATACTATACTTATTCAAAACTCTATAGTTATTCAATCAGCCTTAGATTCGAAGCATATAACAGAAATGGTTATAAGGTTAGAGAGTTTATCCAAGAAAGCAACCTTACAAATCCTTCCCGGTGGTTGTTCAACTCTTTTAACCTGTTAGCAGATGATTCAACTCCAACCATATCTAATCTTTTTTTAATAGGAATTGATATTGATATCACAGGCAAAGTTAATAAAGATGGATTATCTATATCCATATCCGAATTGATATCTAATAGTATAGTAAAACATCCCGACCAATCTGATCAGCCGGCTAAGAGGGATTATGAGGATATCGAAGATTGGGAAGCAATAAATAAAAGATGGAAACTCACTCATGGGATTGATCCTGTAGAGCTTGAGCAGATTTGCAACTATTCAGAACATCTTCCTAAGGACTACGGCATAGATAATGGTGGAAGGTACTATCTAGAGCTAAATCCGGATGTTCTTACCGGGTACCAACATCTATTGATAGATTTCAGTGATGATTATTTCCTTCCTGTGGATAATGTGATTACTATATTGGTCCGTGGTAGAGCTATGGGAGAGGAGCTAAGCTTTATCATCGAAGATGGAAGGGGTATATATTACGAATTGTTTGCAGGATATATAGATTTTGATGAGTGGAAAGCATTAGAGATAAAGGTACCCACCGGTTTTAACCTTGCTTACATAGAGAAGGGGACATCGATACCATATGTTAAGCTACTAGGGATGAGGATAGGTTCAGGTTATGATGGTAAGATAGGTTTATATATCGACGATATAAGTTCAATCATAGATTTAAACCGATAGTTCATCCCTTATACCATAGCTAAACTCATATAAATAGATAAAATCTAATTTTATTATTACTCATTTATTATTATCTTTTCTGAAAGTCTTAATCCAATTTAAAATTATCATTTAGGGAGTAAAATCTTGACAGATGCTATAAGTTTTAATGAATTAAAAGAGAATATAGGATTACGTTCAGCCAGTTCAGCTTTAAGTAATTATCTTAAAGGGTCTGAGATTAGAAGGAAAAAGTTAAAAGTCCCCCAGAGATTGTTGCTTGAATTTAGCGAAACTGCCCATCCTGATGTTGATATAGAGAAGACCATCATTAGTTCAATGTCTGAACAAGGATACTATAAACTCGATGTGAGTGACTTCTACACATTAAATGAGGGTGAATACATGATTAGCCAGGAGTTTGAAGATGAAGACATAGAGCTTTTGGGTGTGGAAGGGAAGATTAAAAGATTATCCCAAGATGAAAAAGCATTATATATTCGCAATTTTGTTATGAAAAACATAATCAGTCGATATCATACTATTAAAAAGGAAAAAGGAAGGCATACCTGTTACCTGACTTTTCATATGATGAAGGGGAAAGACCTTAGGACTCGGGAAGAAAGACCTCTTAATATGCCTATACTGCTAATCCCAATCGAGATTGAACTTGACCAGTATAATACAGACATTTATACTATCAGACCTGAGCAGAGCGGGGATATAGCGATAAATCCTGTTATACTCAGCATGTATGGTGAGTTTGAAGACATGAAAGAGCCTGTAGCCGACCTATACAATATTGACCGGGATATTTGGTTGGATAACTATTTTAATGATACCCGTCTTGGTTATGTAGGAAAGGATAAGCTATTAGGAAGCAGTTATGGGATGGGGCTGTTGGGAGAGCTGAAGAGGGTCTTCATAAAGTCTAAGCAATTTAGAAAGAATAGCTTTGAGATTATAGATAAATGTACCATCGGGATTTACGACTTTAAGACCTACCTTATCCACTCGGACTATAATAAGAACCAGAAGTTTTTTGAAGAAAGTCCTAATATACAGGTGATAACCGGAAAGAGGAGTGCTGTGTCTTTTGAGAACCGCTTTATCTATCCTAAGGAGGATTTCAGTATCTATCCATCCGATGCTACCCAATCTTATGCCATCTCAGCTGTGAGAAACGGTGGGGATGTCTTCTTACATGGACCTCCTGGAACAGGTAAATCCCAAACCATAGTTAATCTCATAGCACAATTTATAGCTGAAGGGAAACGGGTCTTATTCGTAGCAGAGAAGATGGAAGCATTAAATGTCGTATATGATAGATTGAAGCATGATGGGGATGAAGAGATAGGCTTAGATGCTTTTTGTTTGAAGATTACGGATGATTCGAGTAAGTTCATGACTCCGAAAAAGCTTATCGAACAGCTTAAACGGGCAAATGACAAGATTAACTCCGCATTGAAAAAAAACTTTCAGTATTATAACGCTCTGGACAAGATTTCAGATAATATTATCAATTATTACTATAAAGTTAATGAAAATGATATTCTAAACAGACTTTACGGTAAGTTATTAGCAATAAATAAAAAGAAAGTAGAAGAAATCAATGTCGAAATCCCTGAATATAATTATAATCCACAAAATCCAACCATACCAGTGGAAATCTCTGAAGCTATTCATGAGCTTTTTAGGGAGTACCCACTTATCGATTCCAAGTTCATAAAGGATTGTGTAGAATTTGACCGGATATTGAATGTAGATAAGTTGCTGGAAGATAATCTATCTGGAGAAGAGATTTTCCAGCGATTAATAAACCTAAGAGATAGTCTCAGCGACCTCCTTCAGGGTTATCTTAAAGATACAACATTCAAGACGCTGACTGTTAAAGATTTTATAGACTTCTTCAAAGAGATAGCCCCTTATGTGGAGGATACACTCATAATTCTGAATAAGAAAGGTCTTTTGGAGGAGCTCCTAAATGCCGATATCGATAATCTAACAAAGATGATGAATTATATTGAAGAGATGAAGGGTCAAATTGATACAGTAAAAGGTAAGTATAGCATAGAAAAGAACATGAGAGATGAATACAATATCCCCGAGAGCATCAAGGAAATCGATGTAGAAAAGGCTTTTGATATGCTGTCATCACTACAAAATAAGGTCTTATCGTTTTCAGAGGAGAAGTTGGAAAGCGAGATTGAAAGCTATAAAGATGTGATTGCCCGTTTCAGAGAACAACTAGCTAATACACGTCGGATTGGTGAAATAATCACCACTTTTACTGCTGGACAGGTTTATAATGCGGGTAGCTTTAACGAAATACTCGCTATGAGTGAGGTTTTAAAGATACTTAACGATGATGATATCAAATCATACCTTCCTGAAAGAGGATTTATGATGGATTCCCGCAAACTGGAGACATATCTGAATGCTTTATCAAAGATGAAAGAGAAAAACCAGATAAAGCAGGATATTCTGGATATGTTTTTAGAAAAATCCGAATTTGGTTTACCACCGGATTTAAATTCAGAAGAGATAAACAAAAGGATAGAAAAGATAAGAGATATTCTATATGATGTTAGAGAAGAGTTGGACGAGCTTAAGGATACCAAGGTTAAGAAATTCCTTACCGGTCTGTTCGATATTAAGTCTGAAGCCAGGAAAGAGATTGAGTCCAACTTGAAGACCAGGTTCAAAGGAAGGAAGGCTAATAAATCAATTAGGAATATGATTGAGGGATTGGAAAGAATAGAAAAGCTTAGGCTAGATATAAGTACAATCCTGTCGCAAAGAGAGTTAGATCAATTCCTGAAAATGAACATTCCTGGAACTATAAAGCTACAACGGACAATATCGGATATATATGAAGTGTTGAAATCATATTCAGGAATAGATTACCAGATTGATACCGGAAGGATAATATCCAGCCCGGATAAGGTAGAAGAGATGCTCAGTCTTAAGGCTAACCTTAAGAATCCGGCGGATACACTACGGGGATATGTATCCATAAAAAAGGATATGTCTTTTGATGAGATAGAGAGGATAATCAAGGATATTGAGAGTGATTTGATAGCTCTTGAAAAATACTTTGGTAAGGGTGGTATATTAAAAGGAGCGGAGATACATAACCTGAAAAGATATTTAACCAGTAAGACCAGTACCAATAAGCAAATTACCCAAAGAGAGCAACGTTTTAAAAAAGTTTTCGGGGAAAGACTCTATAACCTTGCTATTTCGGATGTAGACAGCACCGAGAAATCTTTACAATTAATCCAAAAGATAGTATATTCCAGCATATTCATTGCCCAGAAAGAACTTACAACCGAACTAATCAATGCTTTAATACCAAAACTTCATCTAAAAGAGCAGATGTTAAGAGAGATTGATAAAGTGATTTCAAAGTATTATGAAATAAAGGATTATCTATACAATATCGATAAAATTGAATCAACCAAGATATCCTCTTTGAGTAGTAAGTTTACAGGAATAGTAGGAAAGAAGACATCCAAATCTACCACCAAAAGGGAGAAGAAAGACCACTTAAGGGACTTTCTCAGTCTGGAGAGAGATTTAAGATTGATAAACATTAATAATCTATCTGCAATCTTGATATCAGGTTTAAATAGTGGTAAGATTAAGTCTGCTGATGATATCTTAAATGGTATTAGTAAATCGATTATTAATAAAGAGATTGATAGATTTGAATCCTTAAATAAGATTAGCCCTTCTATCTCTAATGATATAAAAAAGTTTATCAGTTATGAAGACAGCCGGTTAAAGTACAATCGGGCTATTATTCCATATAAGCTCAGGGAATACCTTAGGGAAAAGATGAAAGATGATATTAAGCTGAAGGAGCTAATCAGCAACCTTGATACCAAACTAACTTTCAGTAATAAACATACAGAACTCCGTTCTGCTTTTGATGAAGCATATCAAGCTGCTATGGTTCTAACTCCATGCTGGATGATGACACCGAATATCGTCTCCTTACTCATGAAAGACCCTTCGCCTAAAAACCCGGATTATAAAGGAAAATTCCTCACCGAGTTAGACCGATTTGACCTGGTTGTTTTCGATGAAGCGTCTCAGATAAGGGTGGAGGACGCTGTTCCTGCCTTAGCTAGGGCTAAACAATTCATAGTGATTGGTGATGATAAGCAATTACCACCTTCAAGAAGGTTTGAGATTGGTGAAAAGCATATGCACAGTCTAATGCATGAGGTACAAAATGTGATACCAATTAAACTGTTATGGCATTATAGAAGTATATCTGAAGAATTAATACAGTTCTCGAATAAGATGTTCTACAACTCTTCATTGATTTTCTATCCTTCTACATACAAGAATGATGATTATGGTATTCATTTGATAAAGGTGGAAGGTGAATGGGATGAAAGGAAGAACAAAGTAGAAGCTGATAAAGCTATAGCTTTGTTTCGTAAACACATTAGAAACAGTAAAAGCGAATCAATAGGGATTGTAACAATAAATGAAGAGCAGAAGAAGTATATCATTGATAAACTAGGTAAAGACTATCTTAAGATTTGTGGTGGTAGAGAAAGTTTTGTGAAGAACATAGAAAATGTCCAGGGAGACGAAAGGGATGTGATTATACTAAGCATAGCATATACCGGAACCAGCAAGAAATTTGGCGAGATATCAATCTCTGATGAAGGTAGGAGGCGGCTTAATGTAGCCATTACTCGTTCCCGTAAGCGAATGTATGTCTTAGCTCATCCAGACTTACTCTTACTTAACCTAGATGATACGCAGGAAGGACATTTCCTGATTGATTTTCTGCGTTTCTGTGATAAAGTTACATCATACAAAGAGAAACATAAAACAGGACTCAGTTTTAGCTTGAACTCTGATACATCACAGGTGTTAAAGATGGAAATAGCTACTGAATTATCCAGTGATAAAGATGATGTATCTATAGATTATGGAGAAAAGGACAAGGAGATACATATTGCTTATCGTAAAAAAGACCTTTATCATGCTATTATGACAGACCACGATAATGGCGAGTTACTTGTTCCAGATGATGAGATAGACGATAAATACAGCATAAGAGACCGTGAGATAACGATAAAGCACCTGCTGGAGGAACGGGGTTGGTCTTATCATAGGATAACCTGTCAGGAAGCGGTTAAGAAGCAAATAAATAAAATGATTAAGTGAAGAAATTAATGGAAGTACTCATATAATCTTTTCTTAAACTTTTCTGGATTAACATCATGATAATTCGGTATTCTGCTTATCTCTGTTATTATGGCAAGTCTTTTCTTATATTCTACTAACATCTTTTTCTTTTTAATTTCAAGTAATTCAATGAATAGAGAAGGGTCTATCTTCTTTTCCATTAGATTAATACAATATGATAAAAATCCCTCTATTTCATCAATCTTTTTCTTGGAGAAAGGTTCAACATTATTATAATTATCAGCAAGGTTGAATAGTAGTTGGGTCAGGTATTTAAGCATGTCATGGATATAATTCTGGAACTGGTCGGGATAGAAGGTTTCGATGGATTCCCAAATCTCCTTTGGAATACTTCTTTCCCAGTCTATACTGTCTTCTTCTGATGCTATTAGAAATAGACTTAGCTTTTCTCTTATAGTCATTAGACTCTCTTTAATATATATAGAGCGGAATGTTGTCTTAATACTCTCTAATGCTAAATCATACATTGTATAATAATTCATCTTAGCTTGTTCGATGTCATCTCTTATAAAGTTAAAGTCCTTACCTTCTATCCAGGATTGAAGTAGGTTAAACAAGAATAATGAGTATTTCTTAGATTGGTGTATTAAGGATTTAATCTCGGTTGTATCCTTCCCATTATTATAATAGCTATTATATATTTTACACATAAATTCTATAAGGGGGTTAATATCATAAATTCTATCTATCTTATGAGTCTCATATTCTTCGGAAAGGTTAGTTAAACCGGAAAAAGAGTATTGGTAAAAGGACTCAAAATCTCTTTTCCTTTTCTTTATTATATCATATTTATATACCTCACCAAGTTTGTTGGAGTGGGCAGATATGATTAATAGGAACTTTTTTATTAATTCACATTCTTTTCTGATGTATAAACTGGTAGTCTTTTCGTAAATATTGAAGTAGCATTGAGTTTCAAGGTTGTTCGCTGTCATCATGAGTGTTTCATAGAAAAGACCATCCGGATATTTGAACTCTAATTGGTTAATTACCTCCATACCTTCTTTCTTTATTAATTTACTAATTAAATATGAATATTTTATAAAACCATATATTGATTTTATCTCTATTGTAGAATCTTTATTGATTTTCTCTAAAAATGACTCTTCACGGATTTTATCGATATCAATATCACTGTCCTTATAGTTATAAACCAAAGTTTTGATAATATCGAAGAACTTTTTTTCCAGATAACCATTACCACTTTTTATCATTCTTATAACAAGATGTACAAGTTCAGTATATATTTTATATCTACTTAGCAGGTCTTTGATTTCAGTATTAATCAGTATTTCCGCTTCATATGGAGAAATTCTAAGCATTGAGAAGTCTAGAAGGTAATCCGGCAAGACTATTAATGATAGTTCTTTCGTTCGTGGTTCTTTCTCCAGATTTTTTTCTATATATTTTAAATTTGATAATAATTCTGAAAATGTTGGAAAGGCATGGTTAAAAAATACTTCCATTAAATTTTCCTCTTTATTTATAGATAAATCTTTCAGCGTTTCTATTTTGAATCTAATAATTTTTTTAGGAAATTAATAGAAAGAAAATATGTTTAGCATAATTTTATAGGTCTAATTAGTTTCCTTAATGTTGTAAAGGACTTTATGGAGGATTTTTTTAAAATTTTCCGTATATTCCATTAATTCTATACTCGTTAACCTAATCATGGAATTAGGATATTTCTTATAATAGAAATAGGCAAAATCATAACGATTAGGGTCTTTACTTCCTACATCCTCAGCATAGTAAAACCAACCATTTTCCAGTTGGGTTAAATTTTCATATATATTAGTACTAAGATTAATCTTCATTTTCAAATCTTTAACAAACTCTTCCAAGGTATATCCTGAACCGGTTAATCTTTCTATGTATATTTTAGAGTTTGTATATATATCAATAAAGACTTCTACCTCTTTATCCAACCCCTCTATTTCTTCTTCAGTCCTTATCCATGTATCGGGTACGGTTATCTGATAACCCTTTTGTTCATATTGCTCAACCAACTCCAGGTTTCCAAAGTAGTCATAGTTAATCAATGGATACCACAGGAATAGTGTAAGTAGGAATAATCCTAATGAGATTATACCACATATTCTAGTATAAAATATCTTAAAATTAGGTGTCTTATCATGGATAAACGCATATAAAGCCCCAATCCCGGCTCCACCGAGGAGACCGCCAATATGTGCCGTGTTGTTTACCTGGGGATTACTTAATCCGAAGAATATCTGAATGCCAATATATATTATGAAGTTTATAATCAATCGTTTATACACCCTGGGATTAAGGTCACGCCTCCTCCATATTATATATAAGAAGAAGGCTCCCATTATGCCGAATACTCCTCCGGAAGAACCAACCCCGACTACTCCTTCATGGAATAAATGGGTGAGGAAGTTCCCGGCTATACCGCTTATAATGAATATGAAGAATAATTGATATCCTCCAAAAGACTTCTCAACCAATCTACCAATAAGAATAAGGCCGAATATATTGGATATAAGGTGTATCCAATTGCCATGCATGAATATGGATGTTATATACCTTATCCATTGACCTTCCTCGATAAGAGATATATTAAAACCACCCAATCGGATAAACTCAAATGAACCCATTGGATTATATGTAAAAAAATCGCTGAATGAATCAGAACTTAATATAAATTGAATTATGGTTAATAGAATCACAATACCACTAATTATATATGTAGAAATGTAAGCTTTGTTTTTATGCATAAATAGTTCTGTGTGCTTAAAATCGTCGGGACGAGGGATTGTATTTTTTACTATTTCCTCGTATTCAGGCTTTTCTTCATAATCTAAAGGTGCATAGATATTGGGATTACTAATAAGGCTTTGTATAAAAGGAGCTATACCTTTATGTTCAGGAGGGAGTTTGGATAGATAATTCTTAAGCATGATTATGGCTAATTCTCGCCTGTTTGTTCTTAAGAGGAGCACAGCTCGCCAATAAGTAAGGGTTTTAATATTTTTCATGCGAGGATATTCTTCTAATATATAATTAAAATTTTCCTCACAACCTGCCAAAGCATAAAAAAGAAGGTACATAGTTAGATTAGCGGTTCTATGCTGAACATCATGGAAGTTCTTATCCAGGTAGTTCAGACATCGAGAAGCATTTCTATAATCACCATATTCGGAATATATTCTACACATGGCGTATACTAGTCCGGCGGGTAGATTAGGTGACATATCCAAATTTATATTCAAAGTATTCAAATATGTATTGGCTAGATTTATGTTTCTGGTGGATAGTAATACTTTTAAGACTTCCTGGTGCCATATGTTATAATTATATAAATCGGGGTCTTGATTGGTTTTTTCCAGTAGATTTAAAGCTCCTTGCAGGTGTCCTTTTGTTAATTCAATGAAGACATATTTGAGATTTAATTTCGCCTTTGAGTATTTATCCCAATTAAGATAGAATAATATTTCAGGAATTCTGGTCTTTGCGTAATAATCATGTTTAAACTGTATTTTATTCAATCTAATCTCAAGTAATAGAGGTATCAGTGTGAAACTTAATGTTATAATAGTAATAATTATACTAATTGATAATACTATCTGTGGATAAAATATAATTATCGATAGATTGATTAATATCAATGAAATTAGTTGAAACACCTTGGGGATGAAGAGTTTGTTAATTGGGAAATATCTTATTAATTCGAATACTGAAAAAGCAAATCCGAGGAATACTAAAATAATACTATCCATAAACATTCCTTAAAAACTGGGTATGATATTATTATGCCTAATAGACTTTTTATAAATTAATATTTTTTTATAACATTTCCAATGTTTAGATTAATTGATAATAGGTTTGTAATTCGTAATTGGTAATTAAAAAGGGATATCTTTATAATATTTATGATTAATCGAGATTATCCTCACTAAGACTTGCCTTCCATTCGTATCTTATTTTCGATGGCATCTTTATATCGATAACTGGATATTCTATTTTTTGTTTTTCACTGGGTTCTATATCCAAAATCGTCTCTTCCTCAGCTACTTCAACATTTTCATATTCCACAATGGTAACTTTATAAAACCTTAAATCGTCTGTTAGGTTTTCTATAACCAGTCTATAGTTTTCTATTATACCATCATCATTGAATCCTTCTGATAAAGTTACATTTTCTAACTCGGTACTATTATCTGTTGCTACTTGATAATCTAGATTATTATATTCATCCTCATCTTCATCTATTTTGGTTGCTTCATTAGTATTGATTTCTACATCTTCAGAATTATTCTGATTATTATTGGTTCCTTCTTCATTAGGTGTGTTTCCACCGGAACAAGCAATGAGATAGGTAATAAACAGTAAAGTTATTAATATGCTTATTATCCTTTTTAATTTAGTCATAAATGATTCCTCCATTTAATATGAATCGTAGTTTTTAGTGGTTTAGGTATTGTTATATATAATAAAAAAACTATTTGATATGAAATATATATTAATCGTGGGCTTTATTAGAATCGTATATAGCTTTTACTGGATTGACTTTATATTTTGAAGTAACATCGGGTTGATATGGTTTAATTTCCATAGGGTAGTTTTCAACCGCTGTTGCCATTAGTAATGGATTCTGATATATAACTTTACTATTAACCAGTTGTTCAATAGATGAGTATAAACTTTCATTACTACTAATATCTATAGACTGGTTTTCTACATTAGCCTCTCTACTATTTGATACAGTATTATAGTTGATAAAACTTATTGCTTGAGGGAAGCTAGTTATTTCCATATAATTAATCCCTCCTTTTTGAAAAATTAATAAAGATCTCTTCCTTGTAATCTTTATTTATTCTCCTAGTTATAAACACTATTAATTCTAAAAACAAACACCACCCCTTATCTTTAATATATTAAATATCGTATCTATAGTCAATTAACTTTAATTATCTTTCATAATTTAAAATTAGACCAAAGAAACTCACTCATTAAGTAGTTTGGCTATTATTGTCCTCTCTTTTTTTTGGGAATCTTTGATTAAAATAATTTTTGATTATCTTTGGTTTATCTTTGTTTGAAACTCCAGTAATACAATTTACTTGTTGATTATAAATTTTTCAGGAGAAAAAAAATGAAAAAAAAGAAAATTTTTCCATACTTATTAACCATAGTCTTTACGATTTTATGTATTTTCTTGGTTTTATACATCTTTGATATTAGAATCGATTTCTCATTCGGTAATGGTAACAGTATAGCTAATGCACAAACAGATATAAAAGTAAATCATCAACAGCAAAGCATCAAAAGCACAGAAAAAGAATCTGTTAATCTATACAATAACAATATCAAAAGCGTCGTGAACATAACCACTGTAGTAATGAGATACAACTTCTTCTTCGATGTTATACCGAGTGAAGGTCTAGGAAGTGGATCAATCGTTACTAAAGATGGACATGTCCTGACTAACTACCATGTCATAACTGATGTTTACGAATCACGAAGAGGTGGCTCAATTACTGTAACACTCCATGACCAAACCAAATATGAAGCTGATATAATCGGAGTAGACCCTTCAACAGACCTAGCTGTGTTGAAGATGAAAACGGAAGACACCTTTAAACCTATCGTTATAGCACACAGCGATAACATACAAGTCGGGCAGAGGGTATATGCTATTGGTAACCCATTTGGATTAGCTGGTACTCTTACTCAGGGGATAATCAGCTCCTTAGGAAGAACGATACAGGCTCAGGATGGGACTCTTATCGAGGATGTAATTCAGACTGATGCAGCGATAAATCCGGGTAACTCAGGAGGACCTTTGCTAAACTCTCATGGGGAGATGATAGGTGTTAACACATCTATCTTTACCCAATCCAGCGGGAATATTGGTATTGGATTTGCTGTTTCATCCAACACACTGATAAAGGTGGTTGAGGATATATTAGAATTCGGATTGGTTTTACGACCATCATTAGGTATAGACAATTATTACCTGTTAACCCAAGTTCCTGAAAGTGTAAAGGAATACCTTAACTTTCCAGATTATGGTATAGCTGTAATAGATGTCATCACCGGTTCTGATGCGGATAAAGCAGGGCTTAGGGGGGCTACTGAGCATGTTAGACTGCGTCTAAGATGGAATACTTATGAAATACCGGTTGGTGGTGATATCATCTTAGAAGTAGACGGAAAAGCTGTTAAGACATATAATGACTTAAAAAGTATAATTAAGTATAAAGAGTTTGGAGAAACCATCCAACTAACCATCTTTAGAGATGACCAGAAACAGAAAATTAATGTAGAATTAACCAAAAATACTAATTAATAAAACCAGGAGGATATAATCGATGAAAGAAGGACATGTCTTCGGACTACATAGAGTACTCGAACCAAAAGGAGTACTACCGCAACCAGCATGGAAATTAGATAATAATATGAATATTGTTTATGATAACGAAATCCTAATCAATGTAAAAAGACTAAATATTGACTCAGCATCATTCCATCAGATATGCGAAGAATATGGCAGAGACGAAGGTATGGTTGCAAAAAGAGTTATGAGTTTAGTAAATGATAGAGGTAAACATCATAATCCAGTAACAGGCTCAGGAGGTATGTTAATCGGTATAGTAGAAAGGATAGGGTCTAAGCTAGATGGTAAGATTGACCTAAAACCCGGAGATAAGATTGCTACACTCGTTTCGTTGTCTCTCACCCCGCTTCATCTTGATGAAGTAAAATCTGTTCATCTTGAGGTAGACCAGGTTGATGTTGAGGGTAAGGCAATACTTTTTGAAAGTGGAGCTTATGCTAAGATACCTGATGATATGACCGAACACCTGGCATTATCTGTTTTAGATGTAGCAGGAGCTCCAGCACAGACCAATCGATTGATAAAATCTGGGTATAATGTATTGGTTATAGGATGTACGGGAAAATCAGGATTATTATGTTCTCAAGTAGCTAAGGACAATGTTGGTGAAAGCGGGATGCTTATTGGTATGGATATATTCGACCCTCCTAAAAAGGAAATATTGGAATTGGGTATTTATGATAAATACTTCCCATCATCAGCTACTGATGCTGTTAATGTATATGAGAAAGTTAAAGAGTTAACTAAAGGCAAGATGTGTGATGTGGTGATAAACTGTGTGAATGTAAGGGACACTGAAATGGCATCTATACTCTCCTGTAAGAAACATGGAGTTATATACTTCTTTTCAATGGCTACTAACTTCACCAAAGCCGCTCTTGGTGCAGAAGGAATCAGTTATGATGTTGATATGATGGTTGGTAATGGTTATGCTGAGGGACATGCTGAATTTGCTCTAGATGTTTTAAGGAAGCATAAAAAGTTAAAGAAGCTGTTCGAAGATAGGTACTCCTAAAATAAAAATATCAAATAAAATTAAAAATTTTATATACTTATTTATTTAAATATCACAAAAAGGTGTTATCTATTATATAAATATTATAGTTATCTATTGATATTTTTAAATAAGATTGATTTTAGGAGGGTGTTTCATGGAAAAATTAATTGTAAACAGTGAAAAATGTAGAAAATTTGATTATCAAAATGCATCTATAGAATCCAAAAACTTTATGAATATGGTTAATGATGATTTGAATTTCGTTTTTGACCCTGATTTTGACGAGTATATAAAAAATAAGGATAATAAGATTAATTTTGTTAGTAACATAGTCACAAAGTATAAAAACCATAAAGAACTATATACAGAAGATATTATAGAAGACAAATCTAATAGTATAAAAAGTGTATTTGAAGTATCAAAAATTACTATAAATTTTGATAATCTAAAAAAAGATTTTCAAATACAAATTGATGATAATGGTGATATAATTTTGGAATTGAGTTTCCAAAACTTTGTCAATCAGATTAAGAATATGAATGAAGAATTGAAAAATGGCAAAGATATAAAACCATGTTTATATATGTATATAGAGCTTTATTATGAAGCTTTAATGAATAGTTTAGATAATATTAAGTAAATCTTATATCAGCTATTATTGAGCATATCGACTATACTGGTTAATACAACACTAAATTTTTCATGAATTACTACATCGGCGAATTTGTCTTTAGGAGTATTGTCCAGATTGATAATGATGGTTTTAGCATTGTTTTCCTTTGCATAATCGAATAAGGTAGCGGCAGGAGTTACAGTTAGACTTGAACCTACTGCTATAAAGACATCCGCTTGTTGAGACATATGTTTAGATATTCGATATTCTTTTTCGGGTATACCTTCTCCAAAGTTGACCACAGAACTTCTAAGATTTCCACCACACTTCTCACATTTAGCGGGATAACGAATATCTTTTAAGGCTTTTTTCCGTATTTTCAAAGCATTATAATGTATATTGCATTTTGGGCATTTTAATATAAAACAGTTTCCATGATATTCAATTAGTTTGTCAGGAGGGAATCCTGAAAGTATATGAAGATTATCCATATTTTGGGAGACTAATAATGAAAGTTTACCCATCTTCTCAAGTTCTACTATGGCATAGTGTCCTTGATTAGGTTGGATAAGTAACAAGGCATCATGTTTGAATAGAAGATCATAATCGGAATGTTTCTTTATTCCAGGCGGATATTCAATCGTTTTTAGCTTATCATAAATTGGTTTCATTATCTTACGTGCTCTTTCAGGATCTCTTCGAGAGCCACTTTCTCCTCTAAAATCAGGTAAACCGGATTCAGTACTAATCCCAGCTCCGGTTATCATCACGATGGTTTTCCCATCACTGATGTATTGATATGCTTTTTGAATTTTATCTTTCATTCATCATTCCTTACATTGTGATATATCATGATAATAATAAGGAAAATATTTTTCATAATACAAGAAAATAATTAGATTATTACAATAATCACTTGAACATAAATAATCAGGAGAGAACAATGAAAGAAGGAAATAAATATGGTGCACATCGTGTCATAGAACCCAAAGGAGTTCTACCTCAACCAGCATGGAAGATAGACAACAATATGGATGAAATCTATGATAATGAGATCCTATTAGATGTTATTAGATTGAACATCGACTCTGCTTCTTTTTATCAGATATGTGAAGAATACGGTAGAGATGAGAAAGCTATAGCAAAGAGAGTAAAAGCATTAGTAGATGAACGAGGTAAACATCATAATCCTGTTACTGGATCAGGAGGAATGTTAATAGGGAGAGTTGATAAAATAGGTTCTAAGTTGGAAAGTAAAATCAATCTGAAACCTGGAGACAAGGTTGCCACATTGGTTTCACTATCACTCACTCCTTTACGAGTGGATGAGGTAAAGAAAGTCTATCTTGATGTAGATCAGGTAGAAATCAAAGGTAAGGCTATACTCTTTGAATCAGGTGTTTATGCTAAACTTCCCGATGACATGACCGAGAATCTGGCTCTATCAATACTTGATGTAGCTGGTGCTCCACCTCAAGCAGAAAGACTGGTTAATGAAGGAGATAATGTTTTAGTCATAGGGGCTAATGGTAAATCAGGTCTTCTTTGCTGTCAAGTAGCCAAAGATAAAGTAGGAAGTAAAGGTATGGTGATAGGAACATCCAGAACACCAGCAGAGAAGTCTGTTGCAAAAGAGCTTGGATTGGTTGATAAGTACTTCAGTGCTAGTGCTACTAACTCATTGGATGTATATAATAAGGTATATGAGGCAACAGATGGGAAGATGTGTGATGTGGTTATAAATTGTGTAAATGTACAGGATACTGAAATGGCTTCTATACTGGCATGTAAGGATATGGGAACGGTTTATTTCTTTTCCATGGCAACAAGCTTCACAAAAGCTGCTCTTGGTGCTGAAGGTATAGGTCATGATATAACTATGATTATTGGTAATGGTTATGCTCATGAACATGCACAGATGTCTTTGGATGTGGTAAGGAAGCATCCAAAACTAAAAGAGATTTTTGAGAAGAAATATGCTTAAATAAGTTTTCGAGGTAAAAAATATGACTTTTATAAATAATGTTAAGAATAAATGGGATGTGTCAGACGCTGAATGGAACGATTGGCGCTGGCAAATTAAGAATAGAGTGCAAGATGTAGATACATTAAAGAAGTATCTATCTATCACAAAGGAAGAAGAGAATGCATTAAATAAATCTTTGAGATTATTAAGGATGGCGGTGACTCCGTACTATCTTTCTTTGATTAATGAAGATGACCCAGATGATCCAATTAGGAAGCAGGCTATTCCTACGATAGCAGAAACACAAACAGCTCCTGAAGATATGTCAGACCCGCTTCATGAGGATATTGACTCTCCTGTCCCTGGGTTAACTCATCGTTATCCAGACCGGGTGTTGCTATTAGTGACTGATATGTGTTCTATGTACTGCCGACATTGTACTAGAAGGAGGAAAGCTGGCGAATATGATAAAATAATGCCGGTAGACCTTACAGATAAGGCTATAGAATATATTAGGAATACCCCTGAGGTTCGGGATATAGTTGTATCCGGTGGTGATCCTTTTACCATAAGTAATAAAAGATTAGAGGAGATACTATCCAAACTTAGGGATATCCCTCATGTTGAGATTATTAGAATAGGAACGAGAACCCCGGTTGTATTACCTCAAAGAGTTGATGATGAATTACTACAGATGCTTAAGAGATACCATCCTATTTGGTTGAATACTCACTTCAATCATCCAAATGAAATCACAGAGGTATCGATTAAAGCATTATCAAAATTAGCAGATGCTGGAATACCTCTTGGAAATCAGTCTGTGTTGCTTAGAGGAATTAATGATGATCCTTACATAATGAAAGAACTTGTTCAAGAATTGGTTAAAGCCCGGGTCAGACCATATTACATATATCAATGTGATTTGTCAGAAGGGATATCCCATTTCAGGACTACCGTAGCAAAAGGTATCGAGATAATAGAGTTTCTAAGGGGTCATACATCCGGTCTATGTGTCCCAACTTATGTAGTGGATGCTCCAGGTGGAGGAGGAAAGATACCGGTTATGCCTGATTATTTGATTTCCTATGGGAATAACAAAGTTGTTTTGAGGAACTACGAAGGAGTAATAACCACATACAATGAGCCTAAGGAATATCATTTTAAGATGACCAAATATGGTAAGACATTGCGTAGTAAATTTAAAGCAATCGGTGTATCATCACTACTGGAGGGTGATAAAGTGAGTCTGGAACCTCAGGATTTAGAACGAACTAATAGGAAGATTAATAAAGATAAATAGACACTAATAAAATCTATGGAAAAGACATACAATGTAATAATAGGCAAATTAATCGATCGAATAAAAGAATTAAGAACCATAGCCATAGTAGGTCTTTCCAAAAACAGTGGTAAGACCAGCTTTCTAAATTTTCTATTATCAAGGATTGATTCTAATAAAAATTGCATAGGAGTGATGACCACAGGTAGAGATGGGGAATCAGTAGACCTAGTTTTCCATTCTGAAAAGCCCATGGTTACTCTTGCATCTAATATAATATTCTCAACTTTCTCATCTGAAGCGAATAAGCAATCCCCATTTATAGAGATTTTAAAGGTTACAAACATTTCTACACCTTTAGGTCGTATAGTGATAGCGAGAACGGTCAATAGTATAGAGACTCAGATAATTGGACCTCCTAATGTTAACCATCAGCAACGGATTATAGATTTTTTTCATGGTTATGGTTCTGATATGATTTTCATAGACGGATCGCTTAATAGAAAGTCCATATTGCTTTCTGAAGATTGTAATGGTGTAATTTACATGGCTGGAGTCTCTTTTAGTAATCGATTAGATGATATAATCACTGAATTAAGGAAAGAATATCATAAATCTCGAATTCCTTGTATAGAAGATGATAAAATGAAAAGAGAATTACTGGGATTATCGAAAAAGCATGGGGTTGTATTAAAATCAGGAAGAGATTATTTAGTTTATGATTCAATATTAACCAGCTATAAGGAGATTAGAAGTATAATTAATCATGGAAGTATTATTGATTATTTGTTTATCAGCACTTCCTTTACTGATAAGGTTTTCGAGTATTTAGATTTAACTTTAAAAAGAAATAAAATAAAAATTGTATTTTCTAATTCGTTTAATATTTTATTAAATCCTATAAATTATTATAAATTTGTAAATAATAATATTTTTTTATTACGGAAGATTCCAATAATTGGAATTGGTGTTAATAGTTTCTCTGATAAAGGAGATATTATGAATTGTATGAATCTTAGGCATAAAATAGCTAAAAATTTCCCTGATATTCCAGTGATAGATATAATGGAGCCAATTTGATTCATATTTTTGAAAAAAATATAAGTATAAATTTGACCCTTAATATAATTTTTACTAATTTAGCTATACACAAAAAGAGGAACATATAAAAACGATTAGTGTTATAAATATCCTATATAAAAATATTTATAATTTTTTAAAAATCTAAAAATCTCAAATCTCAATCTCTACGAAATATAAGTAGGGACAAACCTGGTCAATTAATTGGTCAGGCAGGCCATGAGTAAACAAATAAAAAAAGTCATCAAAAAGTTTGACTATAAAAGACATATTTATTATACTGTGATTCCGCTTAATCGGTGGAACTAAAAGTAGATTTAACATTCAGATAGTTCTTTAACAATTTAGGAGTTATAAAGGAAAGAGAT
>CAYUUC010000021.1:0-25431 GCA_964447635.1 uncultured Spirochaetia bacterium | reverse complement strand
AGACATGTTAATTAATCCAGTATATATTTTAATTTTTATTTATTATCTTGATATTATTAATATAAGTCATCTATATTATATAACAAACATAACCATCATCCGTTTAATATTGGATTATTGTATTAAAAAGGAATTTGAAAAGTGAATATATTAAAATCTATTACAATAGGTATAGTCTTGTTTAGTATTATTACCTGTTCGGGAAAAGAGGAAGAAGTTAGTAACCAGAATCAATCTAATGATAACGAGATAAATACTTTACCGGAGGAAATTAGCGATGAGTTAAAAGGTAATCCTGATCGATTAAAAGAACTAATCGATAATGGTAAAACTAATCCAATGGATGGAGAGTATGTTATAGTGGATATAAGACCATATGCTATGTTCGAAAGAGGGCATATACCCACAGCTATAAGCATCACCGCGGGTGATAACGCAAAAGTGGATAATCCTCCACCTAAGGATAAATACTTAATAGTGTATGGAGCATCAGAAATAGGCGTTAAATACGGAACAGAAAAGCTTGCAGATGATGGGTATCTTTATATTTTACATTGGGGATTAACCACTGATTGGACATATGAAATGGAAACTAATGATTAATTAGCTGATTCCTTTTCTTTAACCAATCTTGGTTTTATCTTGTCGATACTTAGCATTTTGCCATGAGCTGGATAAACCATTCTCACATCATTCTTTTTAAGTTTTGTCCAACTTTTATATAAGTCGTTTAAGTTATCATAAACAAATGGTTCTGGACGGGAGATTATGAGGTTCATCACGCAATCACCAACGAAAGCTTTACCATCTGATAAGACCACCGATAACGAACCCGGAGTATGTCCAGGAGTATGAAGGATAACGCCATCGATACCTATTTCCTTCAATGTCGTTTCATCATCACCGTATAGGATTATATCGCTAACCCTTGCTTCTACTGGTGAAAATGAGCTTGGGAAGAATGGTTTTATAAATGAATTAACAAATTTAAAGAATAATGACGGTTTAAATTTTCCCAGAGTATTCTTCCCCGATGCTAGAAAATCCATTTCATTTTTATGTATAATAAGTTTAGCATTTGTATCCTTCAAAAGCTGGTTTAAGAATGTGGTATGGTCTGAATGATGATGTGTTATCAAAATGTGGTTTATGTTCATAGGGTCTATATCGAGTGATTTAATCTTATTTAAAAACCAATTATAGTCTTTTCCTATACCGGTATCAATCAATAAGTAACCATCCTTACCTTTTATCAAGTAATTATTTGTAAAACCAGTTTTTAATGTTTTAAAATTCATATATCCATCCTTTTAAAAAAATTTTCTATCTGACAAGGTTATCTACGCCAACATGACCAATTCTGTCTAAGGTTTTACCTAGGAATCTTTCTCCTATCTTTCGGAATTTATCCGGAGCGTCTGTAACATAAAAGATATGATTCTCTTTGAGTTTGTCATTGGATATTAGTTCGTGTCTATAAAGGATTTCTCTGGTTAGTTTTGCTGTTTCTATACCGGAGTCTATTAGAGTTACTTT
Organism: uncultured Spirochaetia bacterium; assembly: GCA_964447635.1. Classification (GTDB taxonomy): domain Bacteria; phylum Spirochaetota; class UBA6919; order CAYUUC01; family CAYUUC01; genus CAYUUC01. The sequence goes on along the minus strand of CAYUUC010000021.1, from coordinate 23,895 downwards.
ATCTGATAAGACTTTACCTATAATACTTTTTAATATTGGATAATGAGTACAACCTAAGATAAGGGAATCGATTCTAGTGTCATCGAATGTTGAGAGGTATTCCTCAGCAACCAATCGGGTTACCTGATTATCTATCCAACCTTCTTCGGCAAGAGGAACGAATAATGGGCATGCCTTCTTGAAAATCATAATGTCCGGTCTTAGCTTATGAATTGCTGTGGTGTAGGCATCGCTTTCGATGGTTCTATTAGTACCGATGACGCCTATCTTATTATTAATGGTTTCTCGTATAGCTCCTAAAGCTCCGGGTTCGATTACACCAAGGAAAGGTATCTTGAACATTTTGGACATATAATCTAAGGCGACAGAACTGGCTGTGTTACAAGCAATCACGACCATCTTGACATCATGTTCCAGTAGGAAGAGGGTAGATTCCAAAGTAAAACTTTTTATAGATTTTTCAGATTTTGAACCGTATGGTACTCTTGCTGTGTCACCAAGATAGATTATCTGTTCATTGGGTAAATCATTCATAATCTGTCGAACCACGGTAAGTCCACCGACACCCGAGTCGAAGACTCCAATTGGTCTATTATCCATTAAGCTACTCCATAAGGTAAATTGATATAGATAAGACCTTTGGTCATATTTTACATTTTCTTACTTAAATAGTATCTTATTCTTATACAATTAAGAATATATTCAATAATACACAGGAAAAAAACATATGTCAATTAATCAGAAAACAATAATGAAAATAATGAGAGAAGTTAAATCGGTTTCATTTTCGTCATTATATAAAAAACTAAAAAAAGACCAACCACGATTGAAGAAACATAAAGTTAGAAGGGTCTTATCCAAATTAAATAAAAAGTCCAAGATAAATTACAATGATGGTGGGAAAATTATAGAATTATCTACCACAAAGAATAAAAGATATCGAACCAAAGAAAGAACCTTTTCTCCTATTAGAGACTTTGATATAATAGTAAAACGATATGAACTAAAACCGGAATTCTCCAGAGACGCATTAAACCAAGCTATAAATCTATCTAAAAGAAAAGTAGAGCTTAACGATGATAGAACAGATTTTACCAAGCAAATGGCTATAACCATAGACGGGGAATCCGCAAAGGACTTTGATGATGCAGTTTATCTGGAAAAAAAGGATAATGGGGAATATGTACTGTATGTTCATATCGCTGATGTGTCACACTATATTAGGGAACACTCCCGATTGGATTTAGAAGCATATGAGAGGGGGAACAGTTTTTACCTGGTTGATAAAGTTGTTCCTATGCTTCCTAAATCAATGTCAAACGGAATATGTTCTCTGAAACCCAATGTTGAACGGTATGTTGTCTCAGTAAAGATGCATCTAGATAATCAAGGAAACATTATTGATAAGGACTTTTATACTGGTGTTATCGTTTCAAAAAGGCGTTGTACTTATAAAGAAGTAGAAAATGCTATCCAAAGCAATATCGTAGATTTATCCCCAGATATCCAGATGATACACGGGATGCTACTTAATATGAAAGAGCTTGCTGATGTTCTTACCGAGCGAAGGAAACGAATGGGTAGTTTGGAGTTGGAGACTAAAGAATTGGAAATCGATGTAGACCATGAATCCAGACCAACGGATATACATATTAAGAAGAGGCTGACTTCTGAAAGGATAATTGAGGAGTTTATGCTTATGGCTAATGTCACTGTTTCGGAATACCTCGAAACCCAGGGTAATTCATTGTATAGAGTTCACGAAGCCCCCGACCCGGAAAACATCGATACATTAAATAAAATCATCTGGCATTATGACCTACATGTGGATAAGAATAAAGAATTGACCCCTAAACTATTACAAGAAATACTAAACAAGGTTAAAGATAGAGAGGAGAAGGATATTATCCATCTTCATGTGCTTAGGACTATGAAACAGGCTAAATATACTCCTTATAATAAAGGTCATTTCGGTTTGGGTTTCGATAGTTATACACATTTTACTTCACCTATAAGGAGATATCCTGATTTAATAGTACATAGAATATTAAAAAGACGTATAGGTAAAAAGGTCAAAGCCAGTCGATGTTTGGAAGAAAGCTACCTGGAAAAAACAGCTGAGCATTCATCTAAGACCGAAAGGGTTGCGGTAGATGCCGAAAGAGACATTATAAAGATGAAATCCGCACATTTTATGAAAGACAAGATAGGCGAAGAATACGAAGGTATTATTAGTGGAGTAACCATTTTCGGTTTCTTCGTTGAGATATTGCCTTATGGAGTTGAAGGTCTATGCGGTCTTAGAGACTTAATCAATAATTATGAATATGATGAACAGCATACTAGACTTATATCAGAGTGGAACAATATAATTTTTGAATTAGGGATGAGAGTTAAGATTAAGGTGTTAAATGTTAATATCAGAAAGAGTTTTATAGACTTAATCCCAGTTGATGAAGAATCATATGCAAAATAAACCTTATATAATATATAAAAAACTTAATGAATATAAAGCTGTCAGAGTGTTAGAAACATTAACCCAATTAATAACTGGATTATTATCGGTAATGATATTATTCATTTTATGTGGTTGGGTGGCTTATATTGTATTTGATTTATTTGGGATTGGCAGTCGATATATATTAGACTTTATTAGTTTGGTTTTGATAGGTTTATTGGGAACTATTTTGGTTAGGAAGATTATCAATACTTATAAAGAAAAGTATAAATCGTTAAGCATTCGAATAATTGGTTATACATCTCTTATAATTATCCATATGGGTACTATAGCTTTGTTTCTAGCATTTAATATAAGTCTTTTGTACTTTATCTTGATTTCTCTTATTTTGGTTTTAATAATCATAAGTGAGAAGTATTTTATTGAAATTTACCATTCCTTTTTTCAAATTCTAGCAGCAGAGGAAATAGAAAGCAGATTTGGTTTTAATGGAGAATTGGTTAGTGCTGTTGACTTTATGAGAAACAATTACAACCATGATAAGAACCTGGAAACCATGTTTATTGATAAGGTAAAGGAGAAAGTAAGATTAATCAATCCTATTAAGACTTTTAGAATACCTAATATAAAGTCTAGGCTCTTGGTTATATTCATCCCTATTATTATTATCATAACAGGAGAACTATTGTTCCCGTATAAGCCTTCTAGCTTCATCAACAGTATAACCAATCCACAGATGAAAATGACCCCACATTATGTTTTATATTATAATGACGAGGTCCTATTTGGTAAGGAGTTTTCATTATTCACCGAAACCAATGCTGATGATATTGATATTAAAGTTAACTATGGTGGTTTGGTTTATGATTATTCACCGAATAAACATGATGAATTTAGTTATGAGGAAATGAATAAGATATATTACAAAGTAGAATCAGTCAAAGAGAGACCAGAAGGTAACATACAAGGAATGAAAGAAGAGGATGACCATCTTAAATTTAATGCTTATTCATTTACTATGCCTAATATTGACTCAGACTTTACTTTTAAGGTGATTTATACTCTTAATAATAACAAAGATATGATAGAGGAGCAGAGAGTTAAAGTCATATATCTACCCGAGATAATAAATATTTCCTATACATTAAAGTATCCGGAACAATATATGATGAAAGATTATAAATTATCCGGGGATGGTAACATACAAGCTTTTGTTGGTTCAAAAGTAAAGATTGAGATTAAAACCAATAATCCAATGAATACTGCTAGATTAGTTTTCATAGATAAAGAGACTAATCTTAAATCCACATATGATATGGAGATTCATGGTGCCGAAAGGTTAAACGCTTCCTTCGATATGCATATTGATGAAGGGGGGACATATTCGATTGAATTAGTGGATATAAGGGGTAACCAAAACCAAGTCAGGTCTATTTATACTATACAAATTTTAGATGACGCTCCTCCTTATATTGAAATGACCGAACCAAAGGAAAATCTAACCACTAAAGCTATTAACAAAGTCGGTGTTATTGCTTATATGCAGGATGATATCCTTATTAAGCGTCTGGATGTTATATATGATATATATAATGAAGGGGAGAAGCGCAAATCCGGTTCCATTCCCCTTAAGGTAGCTCAAGATAGGATTGTTAATTATAACTCATCGATTAACTTCAAGAAAACCGGTATACAAAGGGGTGAAAGCTTGAATTTTAGATTGAGAGTGATGGATTCAAATAAACAAACTGGTTTTAGTAAAACGATATCCATAACATATCCTGATGAATATGATGTAATGGAGAGCATAAAACAATTACAGGAGCAAGAAAAGGAAAGATTAGATCACCTGTTAATTGAGCAGAAGAAACTTAAAGAAGAAATTGATAATCTGAAAAATACCACATCTGATGATACAAAAAAACCCGATACCAAAAAGTTAGAAGAGCTGATTAAACGACAGGAAGAGTTAATCAAAGAGATAAACAAGACACAGGAAAACCTAAACCAAATCAAAAAGATGTCAGAGGAAGATGATATATCTTCTGAACTAAATGATAAGATTAACGAACTTAACAGATTACTGAATGAGATGAATCGCAATAAGGCGGATGATACCTTAAACCAGCTTAAGAATTTGTTATCCAATGAAGAAAACCAAGCCAGTCAAAGTAATGCTCCCATTAGTGAAGAAGAATACATAAAAAGACTGGAGAAAGCTATCGAGAAGATGAAGAATATGATCGACCTTAGTCTTATTGTGGAAGCTGGGAAAATAGCTGATGATTTGATTAAATTACAAGAGGATATCAATAAACAAATTGATAAGAAGAATAAAGCAGATGAACACATGTTGGATGAACTAAACAAGAAGAGTAAAGAAATCGATTCAATATTGAATGAATTATCTACAGAAGAGATGGTGCTAAAAGCAAAGCCAATGAGGGAAAAACTGGAGGAAATTAATTCTGAGACTATGCAGGATTTTTCTGAAAAAGCACAATCAACACAAAAAAGAGATGAAGCCTTATCTATAGGTGAAGAGCTGAAACACAGCTTTGAGGGTATAAAAAAGAATATAAGTCAGATTATCGAAAAGATGCAATCACAAGATTATATGGAGATATTGAATTATCTTGAAGCGACGATTAAGGAGTTTATAGATTTATCTAATTATTTGGGAAATATTTATGATAGGTCGGTTGAACTAGAGGAGAAACTAAAGTATATAAAGCAGGAAGAGTTATCCCAATTGATTGAAGAAATATTATTTATACGTGCTACAATAATCAATAGGGGAGTTGAATTCGATAAATTATTTGAAGGGGTTATGGATTTTGAATCAAAATCTGTATTAGTAATTGAATTTACCAGAATCGGAAAATTTTTATATGATAGTGCTGATGAAGTTAATCATAAACGATTTTTCTCATCTATTCGAATGTTGGATTATGCTAGCAATAATCTAAGTAAACTAACCATGACATTGATTAAACTTAAGATACAGATTAAAAACAACTCCAATGCCCAGCAACAAGGTGGCGGAGGAAAAACAGAGAATTATCCCCAGCCATCCCCTAGTGGTAGTATGGATGAATTGGCAGAAGCACAAAAACAACTTACAGAAACAGTAAAAAACTTTGTTGGTAAAAAACAAGGTGGTGAGTTATCCGAGAAAGAAAAAGAATACTTGGAAAAGTTAGCAGAAGAGCAAAGGGCAATTGGAGAGAGATTCGGTAAAAAATTTGGTAATAGAGTAAGTAAGGAAAAACAGGATATACTTGAACAGATTGAACAAGTAGAAGAAGAAATTGAAGATATTGCTATGGATATTGAATCTTATAAAAATGAAAATAGTATAACAGAAAGACAAAGTAAAGTGTTAGAAAGAATGATAAAAGCAGAAGAAGGAATACAAAGCGAAGAATATCAAAAAGAGAGAAAGGCTCAACAAGCTTTAGATAGAGTATTAGACAAAGGAAAACAGAAAGATTTGTCCGATAAGTTAAATGAGCTTCTGAGTAAGCAGGATATCGATAAACTCATTAATGATCAAAACATTGCACCTGAATATGTTCAGTATATAATTGATTATTTTAAAGGAATAAGAGAACAGAATTAAAATAATTAATTTGTTGTGATTATAATATGAAGAAATATGAAAATAAAACCATTAAAGACAACATCAAAGATAAGCTTAAAGACTCAAAGATTTCATCTAGTATAATAAAGTCAATCCTATCCGTAGCTTTACTCGTTATTATCGGTTTAGGATTGAGATATGTATTCTTTGAGTTAAGACCTTTTGTTATATCATATATAGAAGAAGTCACCGGTTATAGAATAGACTTTAAGGAAATTAAGACTGATATTGCCAATAATTTTGAGATTGAGGATTTCCGCATGTATTCCCGGCTTGATGGGAGTATAATCGAAGTGGATACCGTGGACCTAACCACAAAAATTGGTAATGTTTTCGGAGGAACTATAGAATCTCTGGTATCTTCCCTATCTGAAATAGAACTTAACGGTATGAATTTGAGGGTTAATGAACGCTTTTTTGAATCAAAACTATTCAATATTGATAAAGACGAATTGCCCACTAATAAAGGATTGGATATTAATAAGATAAAATTGATACTTAAAGTAAATGAAGGGGAGATTGAATACTACACCACATCGGATACAGAATACGCCAGGATAAAGGATTTGAACTTAGAATTAAAGTTAGACCATGGTGAAGAGACTATGGTTTTAGATGGAGTATTTGATTACTCTACTAGTGATATATTAAATTTTTCCAATCCTCAAAAAGCCGGATTAATAAAACAAGAAACACCTATTAAAATTACTTTATTCAATAATGATAATAGTACTCATTATAAGGGCAATATTCTGATGGAAAGCTTTACTTATAATGAAGCAATGTTTGAGGACATATTAGTAGGTGTGGATATAACAGAGGAGAAGCTCTCTTTATTCTCGATTGAAGAACATTTATATCTATCTGATATCCTGGATTATGTTCCATTCTATCTTAAGAAAAAAGCTGATTATAATATATCCATACCTGAATTACACCTAGATTATTTTTATGATAATATGAATCTTAATCTATCGGTATATATGAAAGAATCCCCAGATGGAATACAACCTCTAGACCTATTCTTTACTAAATTAGCCAAAACCAATTATATTAAGGATTTAGTGGATACAATACAGACTTTAGCAGGTCGACCTATAGACCCGATTCTGGAGCATCCTTTCGGGGTGATTAACTTAAGTCTGGACCTTACCTTGCCTGATGATAACCCGGATTATGGTGAGGTCTTTCTGGAACTGGGTTCTAATAAAATGCTACATCAAGGAGACGAGTTTGATATTGTTTTAGCAGGGAATTTTGCCGAATACAGAATTAACGATGTGTATTATCATTCTGATAAAGTGGGAACATTGAAAGGACAGATGGACTTATATTCTACTGCGGGTCTGGGTAAAAGTGAAATAATAGTAGAAGATTTTAACTTTATGGGGATGTTAAATCTAAATACAATGATAACCAATGATAAGCTAACTAATAGCTGGGAGAGATTCAAATTCACTTCTACTACATCCAAATGGTCTATCCCCGGTCTTGAGGATTATGAATTTCATATACCACCAGCACATCTCGATTTATATAATACCATGGATGAAATGGACTTAAACATCTCCGTTATCCAGCAGGATGTCTTTCCATTGAAGGTTAGTATACATATGAATTATGAAGGAGAGGACCAGGATGAAATACCTATTAGGGCAACGGTTAAAGATTTTGATTTAGTCAAACTAGAAGAGAGGATACCTTCCTTAGTCAAAGACGGTTCAAATATGAATAACATGAATTTGAACCTGGTGATAGATGGATTTATTCATGGGGTGGATTTTACCAAATCTAATATAAATATTGATTCATACATCGTAAGGGATAATGGCTATATAGGAAGCTATTATGCCGGTTTACAATCAAGCTATAAAGGTAATGTTTTAAATGTGGGTAGGTTTATCCTTCCTTCTATGGGTGTAAAATTTAATGGAAAAATTGATTTAGATAAGTATACTGCTGATTTGACCGCTTCAGTTTATAATGATAGATATAGATTAACCGGAGGGTTGATTAAGAAAGACAAACAATCATATAATACCATACTTAAAATTATCCTACCTGATAAAACCATATTAAGTCAATCTGGTAATATTAGTTTAACCAATAATTCTTTGACCATGAGTTCTGTGTTTAATGAATATAGTCCTAAAGGATTACTCGAAAATAGGGGAAACCTAACAGCAGAGGTAGTAAAGGGAGACTTAGATGATGATATAATTGATAGTATCTATAAAGCAACAGCAGAGTTGTCTTATAATAGTTTAAATATATATCTGTCCGGTGCTACTGAGTTTATGAAGAGTGGTTTCATCAATTCTCAGTATAATCTTAATTCAAAAGATTTTAGTTCTGATATTGTTCTTAATATAAATCCGGATGGGATTACCAAATCCAATCTTAAAGCAACATCTCAATTCTATATGGAAGATACAGTATTAATACTATATAATGAGTTTAGGGACAATATATTGTTCACTGATTCCGAATTGAAAACGGATGGCGTCACTTCTTTGATTATAAACGGTGAACATGGCTTACAGGGTTTAGGTCTGGATGGATGGTTTACATTAAAAGATATTGATGGTAATAGGATAGCCAAGTATAATGGGTTGGTTTATCTTGCAGGTTTGGATTTTAGCAATATTTATATCGAAGGTTTAGTTAACACTTTAAATAATGATGTAATCATAGATGGAAAACTTAACTTACGAGAAGGAAAAATTGGTTATAAAGGTTTAATTGAATCCGATTTCGGTGTTGTTGATATGATAGCGGGTGTTGTTCCTACTGATGTTGGTTTCAATATAAATGCTATTGGTGATTTTAATGGGAATAGCTTTACAATTAAATCCAATAATGTCATATCCCAAGGAAGTATATCCACCAAGAACAAATTCACCTATGATGATATTCATACTCTAAATATACAAACAGATATACAAAACCAGAGGAACCATTTCAATATCATGGACCTTAACTATGATTACTATAACTCTGAAGAACCTGTAAATAATGATAGTGGGAGTCTAAACTTTTATCTTACCTATACTGATAAACAATATGACATGGTTTTGGATGCATATTTCTTAAGAAATACGATTGATGCAGAAGGTTACTTAAAAATACAAGAAGGTTTCTATGCTACAGATCTATCATTGAGTATCAATTCAGAGAAGTTTCAACTAAAAGGTAGTATAGAGAAGGATAAACAGACTTACAATGCCATTTTATCTTTTATTACTCCGGATGCAACAATAAGTGGAGTGAGTACCGTATCAATTCTAAACGAACAAGTACGCCTTTCAAATTTAAGCATCATAGGGGATAACCAGCCAATTGTTTCTGTTGAGGGGATAATCAAATATCCCCAGAAAAAGATCGAACCTGATTTGAATATAATATTGGATAAGCAAAACTATCATTTAATCGGTGATATAGGCTTTACATCGGTTAAGGATATTCCGATAGATTTAAGATTAACAATGCCGGATTATTCTTCATATAATATAAAGGGTCATATGGGGTATAATGAGTCCTTAATAACCGATATGGAGATAACATCAGATGATGGTCAGTACTATAAGATAGTCCTCCAAACAAGCGATTTCAATACAATTAAAACCAATATTAAATCGGGCAGGGCTGAAAACTCTTTCGGTTTATCAGCAAATGTTACATTCCTTGATGAAGGTTTTATCTATACTGATATAAGAATAGATAATTCCAACATTTCTTTTGATGGTAGGATTAGACCATTTAATAATAATATTGAGTTTAGGGACTTTGATATATATGATGGAGAACAACCATTATACAATCTATATGGTAATGTGTATTACGGTTTTGATGGTTATTTGGAAGAATACTTATCAAATTTAATTAACCCTCCTGGAAAGGGGTACAACTTATTAGCCATGGATTTTAATGGATCGGATACAGAAGGTAATCTGGTTAAACTTACATCATGGGTTAATAATGAGGATAATGTTTACTATGCTTCTATAAAGGGTGTGTTTAATGATAAGATGGTTTTAAGAAGTGATGACATCTATCTTAATATGACCAACTCATTAGAAGGTTATACTACAATCCAATCCAATTTTAACATAGATTTGGATTTATATGGAGAAAATAATCTATATAATACCATAAATCTGGGTAAATACAATATTAGTGGAAGAGTCGGAGGTGAATCTACCCTTAATAATAATCTTCCAATTTATATTAATTTGTCTATTAAGGATATAGGACTTGATGAAGCCATACATATTGGTAAGGATATTACAATAAATACCCGAAAGTCATCTGTAAAAGCTACCATCACCACTTCAGAAAATGGTTATGAGATTTCTTCCTATTCAGAAGGATTCCATGTCTATGGTAATATAGGCTTGAACAACTCAACAAGATTCTCTATACAGGATATCGATTTTGAAGCAAATATGAATGACGCTGGATTTAAGGTTAAATCTCTGGAGTTTTATCCTGATATTGAGTATCGGACTTATGAGGACGGTTCATCTACCATTATAGATGCTGATGGGAAAATTACTTTTATAGAAGACCGCCTAAATATAGATATTACGGGTAATTATAACGGAGAAGACTTAATACTAACCGGTGATATCAAGGGTAGTCCTGTATCATATCCAACTATTGCTTCCGATAATCTAAGATTTTTAATCGGTGAAAACATTTTGTGGTACCAAGGAAGCCTGGGATTAGATGGTGAAATCATCAGAATTGATTCTAATATAAATTTAAATGAGTCTAGGATTAAACTGAAAGGGGGGATCAGTAGTACCGATAGTGGATTGATGACTAGCGGTATAATGATTAATATTGATGGAGTAGAGATGTTTGTCGAAGGTGAGGCTGGATTGATAGATGATTATATATATACCAATCTAATACTTAATACTCCTATAGCAGATAACCTTAGTGTTAACGGGAATATTAAAATTGATGATATGCTTGTTTTTGATGATTTAAACATCGGTAATAAGGATATGAATTGGCTGGTTAATGGTAATATACTATTAGGAGAAAACAAAATCACCAGTAATTTGACCTTAAGCGATGGCAGGACAGAGTATAAAGTAAAAGGTCCTATCCATTTTAATGATGATGAGTATTCAGCCAATCTAAGGCTGATATTCAGGGATATGAAAGCAGGTAAGACAAATGTTTATTATACTAAAGGCGAATTGAATATCCCTAATAATGACGAATACGAAGTAAGTTTATCATTAAAGGATTCCAGCGAATTATTATTGTCCTTAACTGGTGATATCGGTTTTGATGGAAAACAAGGAAAATACTCCACAGATAATCTAAAATTAACATTACCAGGTGATATCAACTTAGGAATAGCAGGATATGTGATATCGAATAATGAATATAGCCTTGATACGAGTTTAGATATTGAATATGCGGGGGTGACATCAAAGATATCCTTATTAAGCGAGGATTTAGAGGAGTTTAACCTTGACTTGGTTTATGACAAAGACGCTTCAGGGATTAATATTCAATCTCTAGTTGAAATTGTTAACCAAAATGAATTTTACTCAGAAACCGAGATTATCCTAAGTGAAAGTGATAAAATCAATATTATAGGCGATATATTGCTTAGAGAAGATGGTTTATCATTAAATGATATGGTTGTGTATCAGAATAAACAGGAAAGACTGGGTAAGATTAATTCTTTGATAACATTAAACAATAATGGGATTAATACATATAATCAAATTGAATTACCTGATGATTCATTATTAGAAGCTCAAGCAAACATATCGACTAATGAAAAAGGTAATATAAGCGGAAGAGCATATTTTAACTATGATAATCAGTTTGAGTACAATATTGATGATTATATAATCTCATTTGATAGTGATAATAGGAATACATACATAAATGTAGGTATGGATTCTCATTTAAATATTAATTCACCATCAAAAAGCTTAAAAAAATCCAGAATGAATATTAAAGATACAAATATTTATATCACTATACCAAATACAACCTCTAATGGAAGCGGGATTAATAGTCTTAATATTGAAGCAGTCTTCTCTGGAATAACTCTTGATGAAGATTTGATTCTCGAGGAAGGTTTATATTTAAAGAAAATCGAGACCGACTTAATGGTAGATATTAGGTATCTGACTAACGAATTATTCATAAATGTAAATATACCCGAATTATATAATGAAATTGATATAGGCAATGGTGATGGTAAAACAATAAGTAATATATCCATACAGGATTTTGATTTGAATACTAAGATAGATGCTCAGTCTAATTTTAGAGTATTAAACATGTCTACTTTCCTTTCTGGTGAAGTTAACACCATCGATGATGGGGGGAATGAAGTTCAATCCTATCAAATTAAACAAAATGAAATTACATATAATGGGAAGAGATTCAATCTTGATATCGAAATTCAATCTGAAAAGGAGTTTTACAATATAAATGGTAAAGTTGATTATGTCTTTGGGGATAAACTTATATCTAGTAAAGGATTAAAAATCAGCTCTAATGATCTCTTAGTAACATTATCAGGTGAAACAAGCATACTGGATAATGGTATTAGATTGGATAATGCGTTCGTAATCGATGATATAACCGGTAATCTAAATGGGGATATATTGTTTAAACAAACCGATAGGGGAAATAGTCTTATTGAACTATCTGGATTAAACCTAGGGATAGATGGAAACAAGATTAAGATAAACGGTGGTTTGGTAATGGATGATAAGGGTATGAATAATAATATTAACTTATCATACCAGGATATGAGCTTGTCTTTAGCAGGATTAATCACCATGGAAAATGGATTATTTATTGAACAAAGGATAAATACTGATTTGATAGAGGAAGAAGTACTTTTCTATGGTAGACCATCAGTAAACAAAGAGTTCATATTGCCTAATCTAACCTTTGAAATAGATGAAACTCACTTTGAGCTTACCGGGGGTCTTTCTTTTTTGGAAGGCAGGATAAAGCTTAATGAATTCGGCATCAACTCAATTGATTATGCCTACACAGGAGATGGATTTATATATACCACTAGCGGTTATATTGATATAAACAATCCGGATAATATCAAAGCTGATTTTGTGATTAATGATGGAGTCAGTAAATATGAACTTTTATCCAATATTAACCATGAACCAGATATAAGAGAATTCCATATTGACCTAAACTTGATAATGCCAGATGATAATGAGATAGACCTCTATACATTGGTTGATTATAGTGATAATATCAAACTAAATATAAAAACCACATATGATATTTTGGATATAGATGCATATGCAGAAATAGCTAATGAGAAAGCTAATATAACGGTAATAATTGGTCAAGAAAGTAATAAGTCGAATAATGGAAACTATATAACAAAAAGTACCAATCCTTCCTATCAAAATCAAAGCTCAACAGTAGAAGAGATAGCTTCTGCATACCTAGAGGTAGATTTTGAGAATGATTTTGATTCAAAATTAGCGGTGGTCTCTGACAGCTTTAATTATTATGCTAATATATCTTTAGACCCTCAATCAGCAGATGATTATAACATGAATGATATTCTCCCAGCCTTACCCGAACCTATTTCTATAAGTGATTCATATAAAAGGGAAGAATACATTATCTATACAAACGGGTTCTTTGAATTGTTGGATGGAGATTCGTCGACTAAATATCGAATAAAGACAGCCCATAACATCGGTAGCAACGGTTATCTATTAGATAACAACATCCGTGTAAATCTTACACCGGACTCAGCTTTAGAAACAGATGTACAGTTTAAAATGACTCAATTATGGTTAGTTCTTAACGGTAATATGAAGGTCTATACAGAAGATGAAGCATTATCATATACTGATGAAATATTCAATTTCGACTATAATACAGAAATAGCTTTCTCGGAAAAGGGTATATACGGAAATATTGATGTTGGTGCTTTTGGCTTGGATTTATCTTATGGGGGGATAATAAACTTGGACCAACCTGATAACATTAACCTTGATGGGTCGATTAAGATGTTTGGTCTTTTATATTTGATTAACGGGGATATTTTTATTGATTATGATAATGGTTTAATTATGCCTGATTTTGATTTATACAAGGACAATAATGATATTACTGTTAACGGAGTATATAACTACGAATCACAATCCCAGGAGGTCAAACTTAAGGGCTTCTATAACGATAATCCATATGATATGAACTTTTCTCTAATCAATGATGAAGTAGAAAACAATCATATCCCCCAAACCTCCGATAATTCTTCTACTAGGGTTATGCGTCTAAATCCCTTCCTTGAGCTAAAAGTATGGGGTGATACTATATTCAAAATGAAATCATCTTTGACCATTACTGATGAAGAGATAAACTACCAAGCTCTGTTTAATGATACTATTGATTTATTTTTCAGATATAATACTCCAAGGGATTTCTTATTAAATATTTCCCATGAGCCAATTGAAATTAATGATGGTACCGGTAACTCATTTAAGTTTCATACTAATGATTTTAATATATCAGGGGTTGATGGGGATATAAGAACAAGATTGTCATTTGCACTTAATGATTTTATCAGTAGTGGTGATGAGAACATAAACCTAAATATTAATCTTGCTTCCAGTCACGAACTTATCGATACTGGTCTGGATGACATAGTAAACATTATATCATATGGAACGGATGAAGAGGTCAGTGGATTATTAGAAGGATTCGAGTTTCAGAATATCGAAATAAAATGGAAAGAAATATTTCTTTATCACTCATCAGGAGAATTTATATATAACCCCGAATTGAATACATTATCTGTTGACCTTAAAGATATGGATAATAGGGTTATCATTAACACAGGATATGATTATGATAAAGAAGAGTTATTCCTGTACTTGGATATAGATGGATATGACCTTATTCAGGTTTTGAACAATCTTAAGTATTCCCCTAATAGCAGGGATAACAAAGTTTTTGCTAAATTATATATTGCTGGTACTTTATTTGACTTTAGTATTAAAAATTCCTTTTTCAAAGTTGACAAATTGTTATTACTGTCAAAGAATCCTGATGGAATACAAACCACTTCTTCATTATCAATTATTGTGGATAACATAATGAAAAACGATTCCCATGGTAATAAAATCTATATTCCTAATACTAAAGTGATTTTTGAACCACTGATTGACACCGTATTTAAACCCACTATTGAGATTAATGGTCTGGCATTTTCGCCTAAAAGTGGTAATACTGATGTAATAAGCTATATAATCGAATTGTTTGATGGGATGTATTCTATTGATACCCTTCGGTATATAGAAGGGGATAGTAATGTCATAGTAAAGAATTCCAAGTTAAGTTTTTCCAATAGATTGTTAGACATTATAATGAACATAGGTAATCCAAGTAGAATTGATACATATTACGGATTAAAAGCCTCCTTCGAGCAAATCATATATGTTATGGATAATCTTACCATTGAGGTTAACGATACCGAATTAAACTATTATGATGATATATTTAAGATTAAGACAGATGTAAGGTTTTTCGGAGATATTGGTATACCCTTAAATGGCGGATTTAATATATCAGGTATGGTCTTAAATGGTTATGGTCAAATCCAGGCTACAATCAATAAGCTAAAAATCAACAAAAAAACTGTAATAGATGATATAAACTCACTTTTATATGTAGAGAATGATTTAATCACCTTCTCTTCAATAGATGATATTGTAACAGGGGAGTTGTTTTTGGATTATGATAAGGGTATATATACCGATGTCTCTTATTCAAAGATGAATAACGAAATTCATATTATTGGTGGTATTGATGGGTTCTTACCCTGGAAAGACCTTAATACAATAAACAAATCTAATATCAGCCTTACCTTAAATTCTAACCTATCAATCCCTAAAGCATTGATTGATGTGGTTGATGTATTAGAAGAAGTCAGCGGTGACTTATCCCTAAACTTGAATTTAAACGGAAATACTCTGAAACCTAAAATTACTGGTGAGATAGAACTTAGTAACGGTTATTTAAGTATCAATGGATATGAAGAGCCTTTTAGTGATGTATACACTAATATCATAATACAGGATAAGAAAAACGAGAATAACATTAAAATCGGTTCAATTGATTTTATATCGATTAGTCATTATGGAGGGGAAATTTATGGTACTGGTGAGATATACTATACCGGATTATTTGACCTAGAAGGTATTTTATTGGATATAACTAGTGGACCAATGGAAGACCCAGATGTTAATCCACTTGATATCTACTTCCAACAGGATTTGATTGAATATGATGGAAACTTAACCATACAAAAACTAAGGATAGAAACAGATTTTTCATATTATGACCTATCCGGTGTATTAATTCCTCACTCTACTAAGATAAGCCTAAACCCCCTCGCTCTAAGCACTGACACAACAGCGAGTACAGCTACAGCAGGTGCGGGTTCTTTCCTATCTGGTCTATCATTCGATAATCTCGTCTTAAGGATAGGCTCTAATGTCCAGCTAGAAGTAATTGGTGAACTAATTGGTGATATTGGCGACCTAGGCAAGGTTAGCTTTGGAGATATGGTCCTGATTGAGTATAACCAAAGGATTTCAAAATTTGATAACCAGGTCATTATTAAAGGAGCGGTAAATGACTTTAATAGAATGAAGATTAGAGGTTCGCTAAGCTCGAAAGTTGGACAGATAAACCTATTAAACAATCCATTTAATATTGAACGAGCTGAAGTCATTTTCAAACCAAACCAACCCAGTGAAGAGGATGAAGAGGAAGAGAGTGAGGATGAATTTAATGATGTAGAGGATGCTAATACAATATTGGATTTAACTAATGAAAATACATTAGCAATCCTTAGATTAGAAGCGAGAACCTATAAAAGGTTTATAGATAATAGCCCGGTAAGAATATCATTGGATTATGATGGACCAATTGAAGAATTAGTAGATAATCTCTTCTCAAGTCTTAGAGGGGATTACTATGGAACCGGGCGTATCGGTCAGCTTAGCGAAGGTGAACTTGCTGTAATACTGGGAATTAGCGCAGAAGACTATGAAAGCTATAGACAGGATGAATTCAACAATGGTTTAATAGACCCCGGAGATGTCGATGACGGGGAAAACACCCAGCAATCATTCCAGGATTTAGCTCTGGATTCTGTGGATAATCTATTCTTCCAGAGATTGATAAATAACATTGTTAACTCCCTGGGATTTACCTCTGGTCTTCCTTTTACCTTCTCTATATACTCCAGTGGTTTTAGGACCATTTTTGACCGGCAAGACCTGTTCCAAGACCCGATAAATGCTTTTGTTATAGCCTTTTCTGAGAGGCTGGAGATATTGTTTGGTAGGGGATTTCCTGCTGTGTATTTCCTTGGTGTTCCTGTATTTGAGAATATTTATGTACAGGGTGGTTTGGAGCTAATCAACTTTGTTGAAGACCCTGATTTGTTGCCTGATGAGACTCCAGAACCGAGGGAGATTTATCTAAAAGCTAAAGCTGACATTGATTGGGCGTCGGGGGATTCCTGGCTGTTAAATAGTAAATTAGGTCTAGCATATGAACCATATCTCAACCTAATAGACTTTGATTTGACAATGCAGTTCTCTTATAAACACATGGAAGTATGGTTTTTGAATACCCAGCTCAATCTATCATATTCTAGATTGCTATCTGAAGATACCAGTGACATAACAATAGACCCATTCACAAATTATTTTGATATAGGATTGGGTATACAATTCCTGTTCTACTTCTAGGTAATGATTGAGTTTAAGTTTTGTATTATTTTAGATGCTCATCGGCTACTTCGTCTACTAGGGCAGAGAATAGAGTGATGATATCTTTATTGGATTTCCTTAATCTTTCGGAGAGTTTTTGAGCGATTAGACGGGTAATCTTTAATCCCAATTCAGGATTTTCATTACCAAATCTCATAAAATCATTTCTGGATATAACCAGTAATTCGCAATTGGTTACAGTCTTTACCGTAGCTGAGCGTTTATCAGAGTCTAGAAGAGCTAAATCACCGAAAACTCTTCCACCGGTTTCTCCCTTTAATGTTACCACAGTGTATTCTTCGTCCTGTAATGTCTTGTTAATGATTTCCACATCACCTTCAATCAAGATAAAAAGCTCATCACCTTTTTCTCCTTCTTTGATAATGGGGATACCTTTCCTAACCGAGCGATGCTTACATACTTGGGCTATTTTAGCTAAAGCATCTTTATTTTCTGAGAAATCTTTAAATAAATCAACTTTACTTAATGATTTTATAATTTCTTCTTGACTATATTTTTTTCCCATATAGTTTTACCTTATTTTATTCTGTTTTTATGTTCTGCCGACAATTAGGATGCATCTAGAATAATCCTGTATAGTATAATTTAAAGATGGATTAATCACCGGTTTATTAGGTTCCATCTGCTTAACATATTTAAGATTATCTACGAGTTTTGAGATGTCTGGGGTTTTCTGGGCTTCTCTTAGTGCTGCTTTCTTTCTTTCAAAGAAGTTTCCAGTATTTTCTAATATTCCCAAGAGTATCGATTGTTCGTTTTTGGAATAGAACTCTTTTAGTTCTCCATAAGGTTTACCGATGTATTTTTTGGGTACATTCTCTACCACGATAGAAGCACTGGAGTCTGCATTGAGAAGGCTACTGATTATATGTGATATACCACTTCCAGCCGATGCATTAGCTAGCAGAGACTTATTATATTCACTGGATAAGATAACCTCATCACAACCGGAAAGCTCAAGGTAATTGCTGAATTTGGTATCTTTAAGCTCAGCACAGCTGTATATTCGCTTATTGATTGACCTGGCTGTGAAAATGGTCATTACTGTTCTGGAGTCTATCTCTTGTATAGAAGCATCTATGCTCTCATCATGTATAACAAGTATTTTGCTGGCTTCTTTAATATTTGCTCTCTCAAGGACTCTTTCATCTACATAGTCACCTGCTACATAATTCAGGTTCTTGAACTCCTTTTCGCTTTTCAATTCTTCAACATATTTAGGGTCTACATTATTAACCAAAACTGTATTATAAGATTGGAATTCTTTATTCTTTCTCATGATGTCATGTAGATATGAAGCCATCTCCATCTTCCATCCACATATGATAAAATGCTTTTTAATCTTTTTCATGGGTTTTAATCCTCTTTGTTCCTTAAGTTGCTGTCCAATCAATAAAGAAGCAATATTACCCGTCACAATACCGGTTAAAACGATACCGAATATCATCGTTAAAGCACCTAATATCCTCCCATAAGGGGTAACAGGAGCATAATCCCCATAACCTACTGTTGTTGATGTAACCCATCCCCACCATAACGCAATACCGGGAGATTTTATATTGGCCTCTGGGTTGGAAAATTCAACAGAATAAACAGCAAGGGATAGAATAATTAACAATAAGAATCCAATTCCAAATACACGGAACATGATGCTTTTCGCAGCACGGGCACTTAATGCTTTGACTGCTTCATTATTCAGTATCTTTCTTATAAAATTTATGATTATCATTTTTTATTCACATTTATATAATCTTTTTTTTAAAGATAGATTTTTAGATAAAATCTCTAATTAGAGTTATTTATTATTATCTTCCATAATATATAATAAATTATCGACCTAAAAAATAAATTTATATCACCCATTAAAGATTTTTTATTGACTTTGACTAACTAATTAGTTAGTTTTTCTTTATTGGTTATTATAAATGGTTTGGATATATTGTTTATATAAAGAAATAAGGATTATAAGGATGAGATTAGTTATACAAAGGGTTAAGTACTGTAAACTTTTTATTGATGGGGATTTATATTCAAGTATAGGAAAAGGCATCGTTTGTTATGTTGGTGTATCAAGGGATGATAGTTATAAAGACATAAGATGGTCTATAGATAAAGCTATTGCCTTAAGAATCTTCGAGGAAGACCAAAAAGGTGTGAAAACAGGTAAGATGAATTATTCGATAAGTGATTTAGACCTGGAGATTATGCTTGTATCACAGTTTACATTATTCGGAGATGTCAGGAAAGGAACCAGACCTAGTTTTTCTAATGCTGCTCCCATTGAAATGGGGAAAAAGCTCTATGAGAAAGCGATAGAATACGCTAAAACGGTCTATAAGACAGATAGGGTTAAGACAGGACTATTCCAATCTCATATGAATATAGAATACATAAATGATGGCCCTGTTACGATTTTAGTAGATAGTAAAAAGAGCTTATAAAGCACCTTTTATTTATATTAAGAAATGCTTATATTATAGATACATTATTCAAAGCCTTTCTTAATTTATCAGATTAGTAACCAAATTAATATCTATAACTGAAAATGCTAATTATAATAAAATAAAAGTAAGGATATATATATGTCTCTTTTAAAGATTTTGAAATATTTAAAAAATTATAAAATTATAGTAATAATTGCCATTTCTATTCTGATTATATCAGTTTTTGCTGAACTTATAAATCCAATGATTACTCAATGGACAATTGACTGTGGTATTGGTATCGAGGAAGGGGAGTTGAATCCAAGTGAGATGCAGAATAGAGTCGAATTCTGTGGTGTAGAAACCAAGGAAGATGTGATTAATGGGGATACTACTAAGGTGGTATTAGGAGGAATAGGTATCTTCCTATTCGCAGTGGTTGCCGGTGGATTGAACTTCATAAGCGGACGGTTCATCATAAAAAGCTCTCAGGGTATGGGATATGACCTTCGTAATGACCTTTATAAAAAAGTAACCGGCTTCTCCTTTTCTAATCTTGATAAATGGCGAACAGGTGAATTGATGATAAGGATGAACTCTGATGTAAATCTACTTAAAATGTTTATCAGGATGGGATTATTCATGATTGTTCAGTCTATCTTTATGATTATTGGGGGGCTTATTGGTATGATGAATGTAAGTCCCAGATTGACACAGATTATGCTTTTTGTGATACCCGGGATAATGGTTATGCTGGTTATCTTTATTGTGTTTGTTAGACCCTTATTCATAAAGGTTAGACGGAAACTGGATATCGTTAATAATACTCTACAGGAGACTCTTGCTGGAGCTAAGGTCGTTCGCTCATTCTCAAGGCAGGATTATGAGGTTGATAAATTTATCGGTAGGAATAAAGACTTCTTAAAGCTATATATGAAAGTGGGCTACCTTTTGTCCGTTCTATTCCCGTTCCTATTCTTCATAGCCAGTATAACACTTATCATTGCAGTATGGACAGGTGGTAATCTGGTAGCAGAAGGGACATTAACAAAGGGTCAGCTTACATCATTCAGTCAATATACAATGATGACCACATTCCCTATGTTAATGCTGGGGATGGTTCTGGCTTTCATCTCTATGGCTTTTGCTTCATCGGAGAGGGTTAACCAGATACTCAAAGAGAAATCTACCCTAACTGACCCTGAGAATCCAATTAAGAAAGAAAACTTCACCGGTAAAGTTGAGTTCAAAGATGTATGTTTTTCGTATGGAGAAGGGGAGTATGCAGTTTGTGATGCCGATTTTATCATAAATCCAGGGGAGCAGGTCGGTTTATTAGGGGGAACGGGTTCTGGTAAATCCAGCCTGGTTAATCTAATCCCGCGTTTATATGATGTAGAAAAGGGTGAGGTTCTTATTGATGATATAAATGTTAAAGACTTATCTTTAGGGAATCTAAGAAAGCGGATAGCTCTTGTTTTACAGGAGACCGTTCTCTTCTCCGGAACCATTAGGGAAAACCTGATATTCGCTAATCCTGGTGCTACTCAAGAAGAGATAGAGAAGGCTGTGGAGATAGCTTGTGCTAAAGAGTTTATCATGGAGAAAGAAGATGGCTTTGATGAACATGTCGGGGAGAGAGGTACCGGCTTATCTGGTGGTCAAAGACAAAGAGTAGCCATCGCCCGTGCTATCATTGCTAAACCTGATATCTTGATATTGGATGATATAACTTCTTCTGTTGATTTAGAGACAGAGTTTAAGATTTACAATAACTTAAGGTCATATTTAAAGGATAAGACCACTTTCATTATAAGTCAGAAGATTAACAGCATTGTTAATTCAGATAAGATTATTGTTATGGATAAGGGAAAAATCGTTGGTATAGGCAAACATGACCAATTGATAGAAGAGAATAGTATATATAGAGAAATTTATAATACACAAAATGCTAAATAACTTATTGATGGAGACTTTATATGAGTGATAAAGATAATTCGAAAGATAGACCCAGAAGGATGAGAGATAGAAATATAGAATCTCCCAAGAATTTTAAAGATACATTAATGAGAGTGATTAACCTTTTTGGTAAATACAAGCTAATCTTATTCTTTGTGATTGTTTTGATAATATCCATGGCTTTCCTAAGGGCTATCGGACCATACCTTATTGGGTGGGCTATCGACCAGAACCTTAGTGTTAAGGCTGGGATTGACTTAGGCGGTTTCACCAAAGCAATGATTTTGGTCACCTCTGTCTTTGTAGGAGCATGGTTATCTAATGTTATAATCGAATTGATAATGACAAAGATAAAGAACACCATGATATATAATCTAAGGAACAGAACAGTTGAGCATATACAAACTTTGTCTATGAAGTTCTTCGATAATCGGGAATTAGGTGATATTATATCCAGATTGACTAATGACATTGAGATGATTGAAAACTTCTTTGCTAATGGTATGGTTAGTTTTGTAAGTAGTTTCTTTGTTATTATAGGTTATCTGGTGATGATGATTGTAACTGATGTTACATTATCATTGGTTGTTATATTCGGCGTACCGGTGCTTGCTATTATAACCATGATAATCACCAAAAAGGTTAGGGAAGCATATAGAGAGAACCAGAGAATGGTTGGAAAGCTCAGTGCTAATATCCAGGAGACCGTAGGAGCTGTGCGGGTAATCAAGACTTTTAATCGAGAGAATGAAGAGTTCAATAAGTTCGAGAAAGTTAACCGAGATGCTAGAGATATTGGAGTGAAAGCGGAAACAATTTCATTTGCTTTTCAACCTATTATGCGAACAATGACTTCTATATTGTTAGCTTTGGTTATTGGTTTTGGTGGTATATTAGCATTTAATGAGATGATACAGATTGGTGTTATAATATCTTTTACTATATATGTTAGACGGTTTATTGAACCATTAAGACAGATAACCCAGGTATACAATATGATGCTATCAGCTTTTGCCGGAGCTGAGAGGGTATTCAGAATACATGATACCAAGCCTGATATCAAGGATAAGCCAGATGCCCTCGTTTTGAAGGATGTAAATGGTAATGTAAGATTTAATGATGTAAAGTTTGGTTATGAAAAAGATAAGTGTGTATTGGATGGGATAAGCCTTGAAGCTAAAAAAGGAGAAGTGATAGCCATCGTTGGACCAACCGGAGCGGGGAAAACCACATTGGTTAACCTGCTATCCCGTTTCTATGATGTAGATAGTGGGTTCATCTCGGTTGATAATGTTGATATTCGGGATATTAAGTTGAACTCTTTGCGAAGGCAGATGGGTATAGTCCTTCAAGAGTCTTTCTTCTTCGCGGAGACTATTAAGGAGAATCTCTTATATGGTAATCCAAAAGCTGACCAAAAGGACATGATAGAAGCGGCTAAGCTGGCTAATGCTGACCCTTTCATTAGACGTTTACCCAAAAGATATTATACCAAATTAACCGAAAGGGGAATGAACTTATCTCAAGGAGAAAGGCAATTGCTAGCGATAACGAGGGCGATCATTGCTGACCCTA
>CAYUUC010000020.1:0-25619 GCA_964447635.1 uncultured Spirochaetia bacterium | reverse complement strand
AATTTATAGAAAAGCCTATCACTGATTAAATGAGGATTGACAAAATTATTACTTTATAAAAACATAAAAAAGTATTAAATTAAATAATACATTATATTTTTCGGGATTTTAATCTATGGAATTAAGTGATTCTCTAAATGAAAAACTAATAAACTTTATGACTAAATATGAAAATTTAGACCCTCATATAGTCAATGCCTTTAAGAGAATGAAAAGACATTATTTCTTAAGGAAATTCTACCGCTTCGCTGGCTTTGGCAAATTCGAGCTAATCCAACTAGATGAGGAAAAAGAACAGGACTATGGCATCATGGACTACATATATACAAACCACGCCATACCAACAGCATTAAAAGACGGGCATTCCGTAAGCTCCATATCACAGCCATCGATGAACGCACATATCCTCAAAAAGCTAAGACTAAACGAATTGCGACAAGCTGACTATACCCCGACTTTACTAGAGATTGGCTCGGGTACCGGCTGGCTAATGGCTCTTATATACGAAACACTGGAGTGTAATGCTCTCATCATTGGTTTGGAGCTAATTGGCGAGATAGCAGACCAGAGCAGGGAGACCTTTGCCCGATTAGACCTCGACAACCTGGTTGTATTCAATATAGACGGTAGTAACGGCTATGATAGCAAAGCCCCCTATGACCGAATCGTATTCACCGCCGCTTCCCATGATGTAAGCGACTTTGTCCTCGACCAGCTTAAACAGGATGGCTTGGTACTCCTCCCCCTCATCACACCCAGCTGGAACATCTTCTCCGTGCTTAAGCGGACAGCTTGGGGATTGATGAGCATAGACCTGAGTCTCGCTTCTTTCGTTACACTGCGAGGTTCAGAGGATGAGAAGGCTGGTTTAACCCAGCAGAGTGTAAACCTCTCCCACTTATCCCATATCAGGATGAATCGTAAACTGGCTATTGATAACATCATACCAGCAGATAGAATTAGGGAAGCCAGTCTTAAGCTCTTCGTCTATCTCGCAGACAGACGGGCATGCAACTTCATCAAAGACCATAACATGCCCTCAGTATGGAATGAGGAAGGCTTCGGCTTATACGAGCCGGAAACCGATTCCTACTGCCTATATCAAAACAAGTATCTATACTTATTTGGCGAGGATATTAGCCTTTTAACTCGCTTCACCAATATATTAAAGAAGTACATTAAATTGGGGAAACCTTCTCTTGATAGTATAAAGCTATTTATTGTAGAACATAGAAAAGCTAAACCAGACATCCCTGAAGATAATATCCTATCTAGCACGGAGATTCGCGGAAATACATATATATGGTTTACTACTTGATTTTTAATACGATATTCCTTATACTAAAGTTAAATGAATAAAAAGCAGGTTAGCTAATGAGTAAGAAAACCATAGCGATAGCTGGAGCTACCGGTGCTGTCGGCATAGAAGCCATCAAAGTGCTGGAGAGAAGCAGTCTGACGGAGTATGACTTAAGGCTTTTCGCTTCGGCAAGGTCAAAAGGGAGGATGACCCCCTTTAAGGATAAACAGATACAGGTCGAGGAGCTGACAACCGACTCCTTCAAAGGTATCGACTACGCCATATTCTCTATAGGAGCAGACCTTAGCAAGGAGTTCGCCCCTCATGCGGTGAATAGCGGGTGCATCGTAGTGGATAACTCATCAGCTTTCCGCATGGACAAAGATACACCGTTAATCATACCCGAGATAAATGCACAAGAGATCTCCAACCATAAAGGCATCATAGCGAATCCCAACTGCACCACCATCGTTATGCTCATGGCTATCTACCCCATCTACCGGCTATCCAAGATAGAATCGATCATCATGTCCAGCTATCAGGCAGTAAGCGGAGCGGGACTGAAAGCGATGGCGGAGCTGGAAGGTCAATTAAAGGCTCATCTGGAAGGAAAGGGGGTCGTGCCGACAGAGTTCAAGCATCCCATAGCGATGAATGTATTCAGCCACGATTCACCAATCCTGGACAATGGCTTTAACAAAGAGGAGCAGAAAGCCATCGATGAGACAAGGAAGATACTGGATGATGAAGCGATTAGGGTCAGCCCGACCTGCATTCGTGTTCCCGTGATGAGGTCGCATTCCGTATCTGTCAGATTGATAACAAAGGAGAGGCTGGGTCTGGACCAAATCAGAGTAGCCATTCGGGAATCTAAGGGGGTCTCACTGGTCGACCATCCGGAGGATAACCACTTCCCCATGCCCATAGAGGCTTCCCACAGGGATGATGTGCTTATCGGCAGGATAAGGCGGGGGATGAGTCACGAGAATGAGATTATGCTATTCGCATGTGGTGACCAGTTGCTAAAAGGTGCGGCTTTGAATGCCGTTCAGATTGTTGAGAGATTGATATGAACAAAGACTATGACATAGACCGTATCGACTTTAATAAGATAAAGACCTACCCCATAAAGGAAAGGCAGAACAAGGCAACGCTAAGCAAGATGGCAAAGCCTACTGAGAAAGGCATTAGCCTACATGGCTTCGTTGAGTCCCTACCAGAATACCTTAAGGCAAGCGACCTTATCGAAGTAGCGGATAGGATAGCCGAAGCCCATCGGCAGAAAAAAGGGGTGATACTCGGTATGGGGGCGCATCCCATCAAGGTCGGTCTCAGTACGCTTATCATCAACCTAATCGATAGAGGTATCCTCACCGGGCTTCTTCTGAATGGGGCTGGTGTGATACATGACTTCGAGACAGCTTATCAGGGGGCAACCTCGGAAGATGTAGCGGAAGGGTTGAAAGACGGCTCTTTCGGCATGGCTGATGAGACTGGGGCATTCATCCATAAAGCAATAAAGCGTCGGGAAGGCTTCGGATACTCGGTAGGTAAAGCTATTGATGAGGAAGACCTTAAGCATAAGCGATACTCCATCCTGTGGAACGCTTATCGAAAGCGTGTCCCGGTATGTGTATCAGTGGCAATTGGTAACGATATCA
Organism: uncultured Spirochaetia bacterium; assembly: GCA_964447635.1. Taxonomy (GTDB): domain Bacteria; phylum Spirochaetota; class UBA6919; order CAYUUC01; family CAYUUC01; genus CAYUUC01. The sequence goes on along the minus strand of CAYUUC010000020.1, from coordinate 22,658 downwards.
TACACCAGCATCCATCTATGAGCGGTGACGATGTGGGATACAACAGCTACGAGGACTTTCAGCTATTCACATCCCTATTACCAATGCTGAACGGTGGCGGTGTGTTCATCAACCTTGGTTCGGCGGTGATAGTGCCGGAGACCTTCCTTAAGGCTCTGACAGTGGCAAGGAATGTCAAAGGGGAGGTGGATGGCTTTTACACGGCTAACTTCGATATGATACAGCATTACAGACCAAGAGTGAATGTGGTGTCCAGACCAACTATGTCCTCAGGGAAGGGCTACTCCATAACGGGGCATCATGAAATCATGTTTCCCTTACTCTACGCAATGGTTGTGGACAGATTGTAAGCTTTGTTCCAAAAGTTTACATCAAAAAAATTTTAATATATAAATAGTTAATCCTGGTAAATGTTATAAGTTTAACAATTTAGGAGTGATTGCGAGATGAAGACAAGTAACGGCAAAAAGAAGCTTGGTAAACAGATCGGCATGCTGGGGGTGTTCTCTATCTCTGCTGGTGCGATGATCAGCTCGGGACTGTTCATCCTCCCCGGACTGGTATATGCCAAGGTAGGACCATCGGTGATACTTGCCTACATACTAGCCGGGGTGTTCATCATACCGCTTCTCTTTGCTAAAACGGAATTGATCACAGCTATGCCCAAAGCCGGTGGTAGCTACTTCTTCATAGAAAGGAGCATGGGTTCGACGGCGGGGACGATAGGTGGTTTTGTAAGCTGGTTCTCACTAAGCCTTAAGAGTGCCTTTGCTCTGGTCGGCGTCGGGGCTTTTGCTACCTTAATCAATCCTTATTTTACCGAATGGGACATCAAGTTGATAGCTGGAGCCTTCTGCATCTTATTCACAGTGCTTAACTTGGTGAGTGTCGACCTGTCATCCAAGGTTCAGAACATTATTGTAATCAGTCTGGTAGTTTTACTTTTAGCTTATTCTGCTTTTGGTACTACAGAGATAAAAGCGGGTAATTTTACTCCCTTCTTTCCAGAGGTAACCGACTTCCACCTCATCCTATCGGCAGCAGGGATGGTCTTCATCTCTTTCGCCGGTCTGACCAAGATAGCGAGCGTTGCCGAGGAGGTCAAAAACCCTGTTAAGAACATACCGAAAGGTGTATTCACCGCCTTCATCGTGGTAATCATCCTCTATGCACTGTCAGTCTTCGTTACCACGGGTCTCCTTGATAGGTGCGAATTCGGTTTCCATGAAGAGACCTCGGATTGTGTGGTTCCTGAACGATTCATAGTAGATGGAAAGTATGCCCACTCCCTAACCCCGTTATCGGATGGTGGTGGTATATTGTTAGGAAGAATAGGAGCGGTGTCAATGGCAGTGGCGGCTATCTTCGCCTTCTTCTCAACGGCTAATGCCGGCATCATGGGAGCTTCCCGCTTTCTGATGGCGATGAGTCGCGACAACATCCTGCCGGGTATCTTCTCCAGGGTGACGAAGCGTTTTCGTACACCTTACTTCTCCATCCTATTTACAGGTTTGTTCATGCTGGTAGCCATACTAGGGTTTAACATCGAGACTTTGGTCAAGGTTGCTTCAGCGATGACTATACTCCTATTCATCATGGAGCTTATATCCTCAATCATAATGCGGGAGAGTCGTATCCTGAACTATCGCCCGACCTTTAAAGCCCTGTTATACCCATGGCTAAATATAGCCGGCATCGTAGTCTATCTATATCTGCTTTATGAGATGGGTTTCCTACCATTGATGATAACGATAGGCTTTATCATAGGGAGTATCATCTGGCATAAGCTGTACTTCACCGGTAAGGGAAAGTCGAGGAAATCCGCTATCATATACATACTGGAGCGTATGATACCGAAGGAGATGAGGCAGGCGGATAAGATGACCGCCGACGATGTATACAAAGAGCTGGACAAGGTAATCACCCAAGCAGACCAGATAACCGAAGACCGCTTCGAGAAACTGATTAAGAGAAGTGATATCATCGACCTGAAGAATGATGAGGAAATGCCCTGCGATGAATTCTTCAATATGGTTAGTGAAAAGATGTCCGGTAAGTTGAATCAGGATAAGAATGTGCTTAAAGATAAGTTCATCAGCCGTGAGAAAGAGTCCACTACCGAGATAAGACCCGGGCTTGCCGTCCCGCATATAGTAGTGGATGAGAAAGACCGCTTCGAGATGCTTGTGGTGAGGAGTAATACCGGTGTGGTTTTTAGTCAGGAGATGCCACCAGCGTATTGTATCTTCGTGCTGGCTGGTAGTCAGAGCGAACGATACTTCCATCTGAAAGCATTATCCCTAATCGTAAAGTTAAGCCGTAGAGCAAGTTTTGATAGAGACTGGCTAAAGGCTGTTACCACAGATGAGTTGCGGGACTTGATCCTGTCATCATACAAAATGGAGAAGGAATAATCCAGGTTTTTGTATAGAGCCTTAGAAAGGAGATTTAGGGATTGATTAATAAGTGTGTTTTAACGGTGTACGGTGATATTAATTCTATATTATTCCCCATAATAAAAACCAATGTACCAACGACAACCGCTAAAACACACTAACGACTAGGTTAAATAATTAATTAAATAGTTTATAATTAAATAACCTTAATCGCGGACAAACAATCCAATTTTTAAGAATATTGAATAAGTATGCAATATATATGCCAAGTATGTAAAATGCTTAAAGTGGATTGAAAAAAATATTAACCCTTATTTACATTAGCAAAAGTGTAAAGCAAAGTGTAAATCATTTAAGAGTATATAATGTACATGTTAATATAACTTTACATTTCTTCGGAACAATGGAACATTTTTAAAGTAAGTTATGTTCTGTATTTGTTCCTTAAAGTGTCAAATGTCGTTATTATAAGTAAATTAAACGGTATAAATAAACCTTAATCTTTACGAACAAGGAAATTTATAATAAATTAAAAAATTAACTAAGGAGGATTAGATGTTGAATAAGAAATCCAGATTAACTCTTTTCTTATTTATAATTATATTAAGCATTCTTACGCTCATCCCGGATGAAGCACCAGCTCAGGGTTTAGGAATAGGCATTATAATCGGCGAACCAACCGGATTGAGTGCCAAGTATCATTTCGGTAGTGGCGGGATAGACCTTGCCATAGCGTGGAATATAAAGAATGATAAATTAGCTATTCATTCGGATTATCTTTATCACATCCCTGGAATAGCTGACCCATTGATTTTGTTTGTTGGTATTGGAATTTATGTTGTGGTATGGGAAGATTTTGGTTTAGCAGGAATAAGGATACCCCTGGGTATGGAATACATATTGAAAGAGGTCCCGCTGGGATTCTTCGCCGAGATAGTCCCGGGTTTGGATTTAATCCCATCAACCGATTTTAGTTTACAAGCTGCCTTAGGTATAAGATGGTATTTCGGATAAACATGGAATTCTTTTTTTAAAAAAATTACTCCCCATTGATGTAAAATGGGTTAATATGTGTTATTTTTAAATAAAAGGCATTTTTAATGATAATGAAAATGGATAAGTCTTTTATTTTATTATATAAGGGGACAGATTATGAAAAAAATATTACTTCCTTTGATTATCATTTTGTTTATGGTCTTGATACCAGTTTTCGCCATCGCTGATACTGTTTATCTATTGGATGGGTCAATCATCGTAGGGGACATAATAGAGATTAACGAAGATAATATCGTCATCGTGACCAAAGCTGGTGAGTTGACCATCGATAAAGACGATATTGTAAGGATTGAATTCGAAATCGAGGAAGAAGAAAATGACGAATACGCTGAGATGAGGGAAAGAATCAAAGAAGAACTCGAAAAACTGGGTAAAGAAGATAGTGAAGATGTGGTCGTGGTGGTTGTAGTTATCGAAAAAGAACCGGAGAACGGAGAGGAAGAAGAGCCCGAAAACAACGAACCGGATGTCGAAGAAGAGCCCGAAAACAACGAACCGGAGAACAACGAAAACGTATGGGAAGTAGATGAAGATAATGCTGAGGAAGAAGATTACGATTGGGCAAATAATGATAACAACAACGAAGAACCTCAATGGAATAATGACGATGACGAAAATCAATATGATTGGCCGGAAGAAGATGAAACAGCCGTAGAAGACTTCGGTTTCATCTCAGGGACTATGGAATTAGGTTTTATATTCAATTGGGATTTTTATTGGTATAGTTTATATTCTATCGATATTGGAATAAATATGGGTAAAAATTTCTTCCTGAATTTATCTTTAGACCTGCCAAACTTTGATGATTATTTTATGCTTGGACACACTGGTTTTGGTTTGGATATAGGTTTCTCGACCTATACTAGAGATGGGTTTTTTGGTACTAAATGGTTTGAGATGCAAACAGGTATAATATTTTTATATCCGATGGATTATGATTATGAAGAGTATGTATACATATTAACTTTGACTATCTTATTGGGTTATGATTACAGATTTGGAGATATAGAATTGATTAACGCAGGATTCGTAGAATTCACATATCAGGACATCATTGGCTTCAGTATGGGTTGGAAATTTGGATTAAGGTTCTACTATTAATCAATCCAATTTCTTTAAATGACTTATCTGAAAACCAATTATACTATTAATCAATCCAATACAATCCTCTCAATCAAGCCATAATAAAATTAGACTTTTGATACCATATCTCTCATTCAAACTCACTAAGCAAAATCTCTCTACTGATTTTTATTTTCTACGAAGTCAAAGTATTTTTTATGAAGGTGTATTTTATATCTTGCGGGGTTATCCGAATATCCTTAAATATTAATCTTTAACTCTAAAAGGTAATAGAGCAATCATTCTTGCTTTCTTTATCTCTCTCACTATTTTTCTATGGTATAGAGGAGAAACACCGGTGGCTCTTCTTGGTGCTATCTTTCCAGCTTCAGTTATGAAATTACTTAATAGGTCTACATTTTTGTAGTCTATTTTTTCATCCCATACTTTCTTATCTGCGCCCAAAATCTTATATAGCCTTGATACTTTCTTCCTGGAATATGATTGTTTTCTGGTGGTTCTACCCCGTCTTCCTCCGGTTCCTTTTCTTCCTTTACCTTTATATCCGCGACCTCTTCTATCGTCTTCTTCCTCGTCTTTATTATTGTCATCATCGTCATTATCATAATCAACATTTCTTATTCGATTACTTTTATATCTCGATTTACGGTCGCGATATCCTTTTTTTTCTTCGTTGTCATCATCCTCATCAGAGTCCTTATCTTTAACTTCATCATCATAGTCTTCTTCTTCAGAAGATTCATCAGCCATCACTGGGCTATATTCTTCGTTTTCGTATTCATCGATGTCTATTCTTTCTTTGTTTTCGTTATCTTGCACTTAATTTAACACTCCCTTTATTAATTTTTGGTTAATTCATATAGTATTAATTATAGTATAATAAAAAAGTTATCAGTAATTTTCAAATTTTTTCCCGATAAATTATCCGTAATTTAATAAAAAGGTAGAATTTATCAAAATTTTGTATGCATATTATAATTCCATAGACAAAACTTATCTAATTTTTATATTTAAATTAAAAGCACAGCCATAGATTAATTTTATACAGAAGCTTTGGCTGGGAGCATTATGAGTTGTTTCAGTGTATATGAATACGCTCTTATATCATTTTCATCACATCTTCAAACGCCGGGCATTCTTCTCTCAATATAGAGTAAAAGGCAAAGTCATGGTATCTTCCTCGAATGAAAACAGCATTCCTCATTACACCTTCTTTTTTATAACCAGTCTTTTCGGCAAGTTTTATACTGGGTATATTATCCGGAACAATGTGCAGATATAATCTTGGTATATTTTTAATCCCGAATAAAAATGAAGTAAAGATTTTGAATGCTTCACTCAGATAGCCTTTTCCTCTATCTCCCTTCTTGTAGATGATGTACCCTGCTTCAAGCCCCGTATAATAATTGGCTTTATGATACTCAATTAGTCCAATTATTTTATCAGATTTATCCGTGACAAGCATTATACCCTTTTTATCACTCCAAATACCTTCTTTCTCATAGTCTTTCTCCCAATCTACCACTGTGGGAAAGTTTAAACCATCATAGTTTCCTTTGTCTTTCACCGAGCTACCCAATTTGTAAAGTGTTTCCAAGTCTTCTTTTCTGACTGTTCTTAGTTTTACTTTTTTTCCTTCTATCATAAATTCATTTCTCCAGCTTTTATTTTTTGACTATATGACGAATTAAATTAACTAATTTCTATTTTATATTTAATTTCACTTGAATTCCATGTTTATTGGATGTACTTTTGTATATACAGCTTAACCAATATTTTAATAAGGCTATATCCTCACACCGCTATTTAGCTAAAAGCCTTTCATGGAGGCTTATATATGAAAAAACTATTTAGCAGGCTGATTATCTTTATATTAGGTTTGTTCGGAATATCATCCCAGCTGGCTGCTCCTCAATATGGAGTCCCCACAGCAAGCTTCGACCTGGACGGAATGGTGGTAACCGATGATGAGAAACAGCCGGTAAAGAACATAGAGATAACATTAAAAGATGCTTATGCATTCGATAAAGAATTGAAAAAGTGGGTCTCTACTACCGTTTATACTAATGATGAAGGATTTTGGGAAATGTCGGTTAATACTGCTATTTACGAGAATTATAATTTCTACCATTATAAATCTATTACACTTATCATAAACGATATAGACGGGATAGAGAATCTGGGCTTCTTCGGTGAGGATAACTTAAGTGTGGAGGTTGAACAGACAGAAGAGGATAAAGGCTGGTATCACGGAGGTTTCGAGAAGCATGGTTTGATAATAGTAGTTGATGAAGCAGAAGAAGATTAATCCAATCCCTTCTTTATGATGTCTACCACTCTCCGGGCGTAATCCGGGTTAATCTCGTAGCCGATGCCGTTTCGACCGAGCCTTGCCGATGCTACAAGCGTCGTTCCTGAACCAGCGAATGGGTCGAGAACCGTCTCACCCGCGAAGCTGTAAGCCTTAACCAACCGATGAGGTAACTCAAGAGGGAAAGGGGCAATGTGCTTCCGACCGTCTCCGCTCTGCTCCGGCTTCATCAACCAAACATCACTGTTCTTTAGTGATAGCCAGAAGTCCTTGTCCAGCTTCGACGCTTCCCTCTGTTCTTGAGTTACATGGGCATACTTCTTCGCTCTTTTGACTTCAGGCTTGGCAAACTCTATGATGAACTCGTGCATGTTGTTTATGAGTATGCCTCCCGGATATGGATAAGTACCGAAATGAGCTTTCACTCCATTAGTCTTGTGCCATACGATATCCCGCCTAAAGATGAAGCCGATACTCTCGCATAAGTCAATGCTCTTCCCCACGAGGTTCAGCGAACGGAATGATTTGCCTTCCCTTATGGGTAGGTTCATTATGTTAAGGAAGAACTTACGCCCCGGCTGAAGCACCCTGTAGACTTCTGCCCATACTTTGCCGATTAGATTGAACCATTCATCGATGTCATGGACATTGCCCAGGTCACCTTCGATGGCTTCATTTGAATACATCTTGGCATTGAAGTATGGCGGTGATGTGATAGAGAGGTGGACAGAGTTGTCTTCAAGCTCTTCCATGGTTTGTGAAGACTTGATATAGATTGTCTGCATGGTTTGGTTTATATTTAATATAAGTTCGGTTTGGTTGCTTTGTGATGATGTCTTTCGACCAACTTTCTTATCGAGATTCTTAATATCGTCAAGCCTATAACGGTACTGTCCGCTTGCCGATGTGTAGGACTGAAGGACACCCTCCGAGGTCAGTCTGTGGACATTCTTTACGGAGAGCCCGAGGTATTCCGCTACCTCAATGGCAGAAAGATAGTCCCTGTTCTTGTAGTCCTTCATGAGTAGACCTTAACCCCGGACTGGTATCTTTTCTTTGTCAAACTCAAAGTCCTTTATCTTCTCGATGACCTTCTCGTTAAGCTCGACACCAGCCGGATGGACGACGGTTCCGCCCTTGGTTATGATTTGTTTAGCCGGGATCATTCCTGGTTTCAACTCGGAGAACCTATAGTATTTTACCGGGTAACCATCGATAACTTCGATTTCATGCACCCTTTTCTCCTTCTTTATCACCTTTTTAATCATACCAGCATTCTCTTTCTTATGTGTTATCTTCTCAATCTCCTCATAAACCATGCTTAGGTCGCTATCTTCGTCCTGTTCGTTGATGAAGTTATCCCCGTTAAGATAAGCACCTACATTTTCGTAGCTAGTTAGGGGGACAAGATTCCTGACTCTATCGACGAATTTGTTTATGCTAATGGGTTTGAGCATATAATCAGCGATTCCCGCCATCTTAGACTTTTTGACATCATCCACATTTTTACTTGCGGTAAGCATGATTACGGGCTTATCTTTAAGATTGTCATGCTTCTTAATCTCATTCAGAACGGTGTGCCCATCGACATTGGGCATCATGATATCGAGTATGATTAAGTCCGGGTCATACTCCACAGCATATACGATAGCTTTTTTCCCGCTGGTGGTCTTAATCACATCATAACCGTTGTATAATACAATTTCACTTACCAGCTTAAGAGCGGGTAGAGAATCATCGACGACTAAAATTTTAGCATTTTCTTTCATATACTTTTCAATCACCTATCTAAGGAATAGTATTATAAGATAATTAATTTACTTATCTGAATTGACATAACTATTGAATAGAGAATTTTATTCTAATACTTTGCTAAATAAATTTAAATAATATTCTTATAAAAAGCAAGTATTTCTTATGGATTTACATCATCAATTTCATCACCCATTGTTGAAAGCAGTTCTAGTAGTTGATCCTTGATTTTTTGCAATCTATCTCTTTCCTCTTTAAGCTGTTGTTCGAGGTTCTCCAGTTCTTCTTTTAACTTATTTAGTTCTGCTTCCCTCTGGTCAAGGCTTTCACTCTTATCAGCCAGTTGTTTCTCAAATTCATCCAGCTCCTTCTCTTTGTTTTTGAGTTCCTGGTTCAAAGAGTTTAACTCCTGCTCTCTTTGGTTGAGACTATTATCGAAGGTATTTAGGTCTGTCTCTTTTTGGTTGAGTTCAGTCTCTTTATTGTTCAAGGTTATGTTTAGCTTATTCAGCTGTTTCTCTCTTGCGTTGAGAGATGCCTGTAGGGTGTTAAGCTCTTTCTCTTTGTTCTCTAACTCGGTCTTTCGGCTATTAAGTGTATCTTCTCTTGATGATAACTGGTCTTGTAGGTTAGCCAGCTTCTTATCCTTGTCATCAAGTTGTTGGTCGAGGTTAGCCAGCTCTTCTTCCAGCTTCTTAAGCTCTTCGTCCTTCTTGGCGAGTTCTTCCCTTTTTGCTTCCAGCTCCTTCCTGGTCTCCTCCAAGACTTGCTCTTTCTTATCCAGCTTCTTTTCCCTCTCATCAAGCTTTACTTCCTTCTCTTCAAGTTCTTTCTCTTTCTTCTCCACCTGTTTATACTTCTTATCATACTCTTCTATCTGGTCGTCGAGGGTGTTTATCTTCTCCTGGTACTCTTTTTCCTTCTGGACAAGTTCTTCCGGATTTTGATATGTTCTCTTATCGTTCGGTCCGAACAAATCAACCTTAACTTCTGTGTTTTCGGTCAGGAACTTGGTATTATAACTAATGATATACTGGTTATTTATAATATTCCGGATTCTGTCATATAGTGCCGATATCTCTTCTTTATTACCTGTAGAAAAGTATGCCGCATGTGTATCGTTGGCAATTTTCTTCAATACCTCAGAATCGACCCCTTTGCCCAAACCGATGGTGAATACCGGTATGGATTGCTTGGCAGCGAGGTCTAATCCCATATCCAACGGCATATGACTGAGCTTATTGTCTTCCGGAACCCTTGCCACATCGTTCTTGCCGTCTGTTAGGAGGATAACAGCTTTGATGCCGTCTTTGTCTTCCAAAGTCTTAACCGAAGTGAATAAAGCTCCGTATAATGCGGTGTGACCGGACGCTTCTACTGCGGATATCTTCTCCAGAGCGGAAAAGTTTGTCCCCAGCGATTGTATGTTATGGTCAAAGGCGATGAATTCTACATTGTCATATGATTGTATCTTATCTAAGAACTCTATAGCGGCATTCTTAGCGAAGTATATGGGCTGTTCTTCCTCGGGTAGCTTCTTAGTCTCATCGGCGTTTAGAGCCATACTTCCACTCTTATCGATAGCGAGTACAGCGGATAGAGGGATGAGTTCGGTGTCTTTTGCTTTGCTTTGTTGTACAATCTCCTTTATTTCCGAACGGCTTATTTCTTCTCCATTTTCCTCAACGACAAACAGGTTTGGGTTTTCCAGCTCCAGCGGGTTTCCATCCTTATCGGTGACCGATACGAAGAGTTTGACCATGGGGAAGTCCTTATTCTCTATCTGGTTTATCTTTACTATGACGTCTTTCTTTGGTATCTTAACACTGACCACATTTTCCGGGGTCATTCTCTTAACCGCTATTTCATCGGAAGTTCTTTCTTCATCGGAGACGAGAGCAGCGAGTTTTGCTTTTTCTTCCTCTGCTTTCCTTTTAGCTTCCTCTTCGGCTTTTCTTTTAGCTTCCTCTTCGGCTTCCTTTTCTTCGTAAAACTCGTTTAAGACTTCCTCTTTTTCTTTCAGCTCCTGTTTATACTTCTCGAGTTCACTTGCCTTAGATTCAAGTTCTTCCTGTAATTCTGTCATTTCCTCTGGGTTGGCTTCGCTCTGACCACCACATGATATAAGCATAATCACGGCGAAAATGGTCAAAATTAATATGGTTAGATTTTTTTTCATAATAGATAACCTCAATGTAATCCTTTTTATTTAAAGTATCCTAATTTCTTTGCCTTTATAAATTTAATTAATAATCTTTATTTTGTCATATTTTTTAGGTGACTTTTTTGGATTATTTTTTTTGAATGATTCACTCAACCCGGGTTTTTGGCTTTCAATTTTATTGATGCGAAGTGCAGTGATAGAACCAGGACCACTCCACCCACCATACATATCATTATGCTGATGAATTCCCAGCTGGACAGATACTCCCCTAATGGTAATCCCTCCGGCATGTTCCAGAATATGAGCTTTGGTATCTCGTCTATCTTCATCTCCGGTTGACGCTGGTATATATTGATGAATGGGTATATCTTACGTAATGAACCTAGCATCAGACCGATTAAGAAACCCATCGTTATACTGTAATACCTCTTTAGTAACCAGTTGAGTAGACGAGAGAACGATAATAGACCAGCTACCCAGCCTATAGCATATAAGCCTAGCGGAATCATCACTCCAAGTGTGAACAATTGACCATGTAGCACCTTAGTCGCCAATCCAAAGATGAATGTGTGTATACCAAGCATTAGAAGCAGGAATGACCCGCTTATTCCGGGTAGTATCATTGCTGAAGTGGCTATGATACCTCCTACAACTAGAAGATAGAGTGGAGGATTGGGATTGGTATAGAATGCTTCCAACCCGCTGAACCAGTATAACAAAGCGAAACCCGCTATCGTTGCAATGACTTCGGGTAGCTTTATACGCTCCATCTTGCTACCCGGTACAACCACCGATGCCAGTATCAGCCCGAAGAATGCCCCATAGGTCTGGGAAGGATGGTTCTCGATAAGGTACTTCATCCCACTACTCGCCAGTAATACCGCTATTCCTCTGCCTACAAATAGGAATATCACCCATAACCATTCCACCAGGCGAAAGCGTTGCTTCATCCTCTCTTTGTAATTTTCTTTTAACCCGGCAAGATAGGTAAAGATGGAGGTGAACCACTTGCTTATATCACTCAGAGCCTTGATGAAGCGGGTGTATATCCCCATTACCAAAGCTATCGTGCCTCCACTGACCCCTGGTATAATATTGGATATCCCCATTATTAAACCCTGTCCGAAGGTTAAAGCGTATCTGATAAAGGATTTCCCCTTACCGGTTACTATTATCTCATTGGCTATTTTTTCTTCTTTGTGGGTATCTTCTAGATTATTTTCTTTTCTTTGATGTGAGGTGTTTTCGTGGTCTTGCTCGCTCATTAAACTTGCCTCATTTTCAGTTTAATTTGTATCAAAGTTAACTAATTCTTTCATAATGACAAAAAAGTTGTGTCTTATTCATTTAAAAAATTTTCATTTTTTATGTGTCTCTTTTAGTTTTAATTTATTTAATGCACTATTATGATTACCCATCTATTTTGTCAGTTTAAGATATTTTAAAGATTAAGGTTATTTTCAATAAATAGATTGGAAAACCTACATCTAAAATTTTTCATAAAACTCTAGCGATTTTTTGAAAAAGTGCGATTATATTATTTACATACCGTAAATTTTTACGGTTATATTCTATTTTAAGGATAGGATTAATGGAGATTCTAAAAGACGCTACAGAAGTCGGAACAGATATCAATATCTATCTAAACCTAAGAGACCATACCTATGACCGATTTTTAAGCAATACTGAAGACGATGCTATAGAGCTTAAAGATTTGAAGTTATACATGGATATATTAGATAAGCTGATTCAGAATAGGATTAAGCTATTGGTTCAGATAGGTAAGCTGGATATCGATATTAACGAGGATGAAAGGCTGGAGAGTTTATCCAGTGCTATCTTCGGAGAGGAAGACGAAACACAATATGAGTAAAACAACAAAAAGAAAACTTAGAAAAGAAATCATGAACAATTTTTATCTTTTTCGCAACCAAAATAATCAATATCAAAGACGAGAAAGGTAAATCAATTATCCAATCCAGACCGCATAAGAGGGTCTGCCGTAGCATGCAAAACGAGGAGGCTAACTCATTGATAGTTCTACCGAGACGATTCGGGAAAACCTTACTGGCAACAATATTCATCGTATGGTTTTGTTTAAAATATCCTGATAGAAATGTATTATTGGTAACAGATGTCCTATACAAGGCTAAGGGGATATTGAAGTCTGCCAAGTCAATACTAAGGGATAATAAGAACATAAGGGCATTGTTTGGTTCAAATCTACTATCTGATAAGGGTAATGATGCTATAAAGATGACGCTATCGAAGCGTGAGTCTAGCAAGAAAGAGCCGAATGTACTTGCCTACAGCATGTTACAGACGCCACAGTCTCTCAGGGCAGACCTTGTGATATTCGAAGATGTAATATCGCACAACTACAAAACGAGTCCGCAGATCAAGCAGAAGACAGACCGGAACTTCGAAGCTGTTATACCTATACTGGAGAAGGATGCTAAGGTGATATACATCGGGACGAGATTCCATCCTGATGACCTACCCGCACAGATAAAAGAAAGCAATATATCTAATCGGAATTGGGAACTGATCGAGGAGAGTGCAGAAGATGAAAACGGGAAATCGGCATATCCTAATATCATAAGCGATAAAGAGCTGGTGAGGTTGAAGAATACACTCAGCATGTCATTCTATTCGTCGCAATATCTGAACAAGCCAATAAGCCGTGATGAAGCATTATTCAAGATGGAGACATACTCCTATTATTTAACTATACCGGAAAAAAGTAGATTTATTAGTGTGATAGCCGGAGTTGATCTGGCTTACTCTACAGCAAAAGGTGCTGATAGTAGGGCGATAGTGATAATAGGGATAACTGATAACGGTTATACTTATCTGATAGACGCGTACGACTCGATAGAGAAAGTAGAAGATTTCTATTACCGCATCAAAGCTTTGTGCAAGAAATGGCATGTTGATAGAGTGTTTGTGGAAGTGAATGGAGGGTTTAAGCTGGTCTATGACGGCTTTGTTAAGAAGTCGAATGAGGATGGAAGCCATCTTCCCTTTGCTGAAGTGTTAAATAAGGAGAACAAGGCGCTACGGATTGAGCTGACTCTCATACCACTGTTGAAAACTGGACAGTTACGACTCCCAAAGAAGGAGCTGTACGATGATAACGCATCTCTTAAGAAGTTAATTGAAGTAGAGATGACTTTCTTCAACCCCGTTTCACGAACCAACAGGGACGACCTGCTTGATGCTCTGGAGATAGCCTGTTCTAGGAGTTGTGAGTTCATGACTGACAATAACTTCTTGGTTGGCGGGGAGTGGAGAACTGCTTTCTTAGATATGAATGAGTCGAAGATTAAGCATAAATCCAATGATGACGATGGATTCAGGACATCTTTGATAGAAGGCTGGATGTGATAACATACCCGTTCCTGTCTCTCCACTTGGGATTTGCGGGAACGGTTATTCAAGAGGAAGAACAGAAGGATTAATTGGAGGCAATATGAATAGACCTTATAAAGCAAGGTTCAGGAAAGGCGAATGGACACCGGTCGCCGTAGCAGGTGAGTCGGTCGATGGCAGACTGATCTCTCGGGAGTTCCTACAGAGGGTAGTATCCAACTACAATCCGGATGAGAACGGAATCAGAGCGAAAATCAAGATTGGTCACTTAAAACCCTTTCAGTCAGAAGCGAAGGCTTACGGCTATTTCTCGGAAGTGCGTATATCACCCGCTAATCCCGACATCATGGAAGCAAAGCCGGAATGGGTTCACGAGGAGCTCATCGATAATCTGGAGAAAGGGGAATACAGGGACATTAGTCCTGAATTCAGACCACTAGTGAAGAGAACGGGTGAGTTTAATGATGAAGGCGAACCTCTGCTAACATATGATTACTATTTCGCTGGGGTAGCAGTTCTGGGTGCATCTCATCCTGCTTTCCCTATACTATCTACGGAACTGGGGTCAGGGCATACTATTGATGATTTACCATTGCCAGAATTGACTTATACCGTAAAGCAAATCATAATCCAACAGAGTGATGGAGTAGACAAAAAGGAAGAACGACAGATGGAACTCTATCCTATAAAGGATATAATGGATACCGAACAGCTAATAAAGGAGTATAGCAGGTTAAAGGACGATTACAGTTTGATAGAACAGGAACACAACGCATTGATAAAACAATATACCGCTATGATAAAGGGATTAAAGGATGAAATCATCGAGATGAAGGATGAGACAAGGAAAAAGCATATAATCGAATTCTGCAGTAAAGCTGTAATAGATGGTAAGCTGGAAGCATCCGAACTGATGCGGGAAAAGCCCTCTGATACCATCGAAGAGTCCGGACTGGTAAAGCATATGATGGGTTTGAACCCGGAGCAGTTAGTCTTCGAGATGAAGCTAATCTCATCCAGAGAACCAAAACAAACATACCAACAAATCGTAAAACCGGATGATAGAGAGCATCTAACTTTAGATGAAGGCTATGAACCTGAAGAGAAGAGATTTTTAGAGTTTTGTTATAATAAAGAATACGACCTAGCCAACATCAGCGATGTTGATAGGGCTTACAGAGAATGGAGGAACTATGTCAAGCACTAAAAGAGGACGAAAACCGTTACTAATCGTTACATCAAATGCAGTGACCTCAGCTGATACCCCATCAGCAAGGTTTGTACTGATTGATGGGACGCATCCGTCAGCAGAAGGCGACCCCGCAGTCGGTATTGTCGGAACTAAAGTTCCATCTGGGGAATACGCTCCCATCACAACACATGGTATAGAGTTCATCGAGCTTCAAGCAACTGTAACCACTGGTGCTGTTCTTACAACCGGCACTGACGGCAAGGCTAAGGCTCATACAGAGGGTGATCATATCATGGGAATCGCACTTGATGGCGGAGATAACGGGGATATCATTAGAATTAAACTATAAGGATTTATAACAATATATATAAAGTCACAAGGAGATAACTAAATGACTGATACAAGATACGGATACATAGACGCAGTGACGAAAAGAACCCTACTCAATAGGGCAATCGCTTATTTAAAGTCATATAGGGACTTTACGGAAGACATCTTTCCGGCAATCAAAGTCCCATCATCCAAGTTCCAATGGGTGGAGTTCGGTAAGGAAGCGTTAGAGATAAGAGATACCGTTCGTGCTATCTATTCTGATGCGGAAGAAGTAAACCTGAGTGCTACATTCAATGAAGGACAGACCATATCCAACTCGATAGCCTTGCCTGTGGACATGCAGGAGATGAAAAACGCATACGATGGTTATGATGTGTTCGCTAACAAGCAGGAAGCAGCACTCAACATAATCATGCGTGGGAAGATGAAAGAGGTATGCGATGTGGCAACCGATACCACAAACTCTTTCCTGAGCGGTAATACCATAGATATAGACGGAACCACCCGTAAGAAATGGGATGCCGCAGACAGCGACCCCTTGAAAGACATCATGGATTTAAAACAACTGGTAGAAGATAGTTGCGGGATGGAACCGAACAGGTTGATCATCGGAAAAAGTTATTGGAGGGTATTGATGGGACATGATGACCTAATCAACATGCTACCGTCCACTTCCATCTGCAAACTCACCAAGGATAACGGATCAAGCCTGTTTGAAGCTGAGAAAGTGGTTGTACCAACCGTCAACTACTATGACAGTGCGGATGGTGAGTTCGTTAACATGTTCGATGACATACTGATATGGGCTTACGTGGATAACAGGAATATGTATCCCGCATGGGGAAACACTTTTATAAGACAACAACCGGAGACATATCAGGAAGAGAAGAGCCGATACATCACCAGAGTTGGTGCTGATATCGAGTTTAAGGTCATTGTAAGGTCAAAAGGCAGTGCTGGATACATAAGCAACGCACTCACAACTTAGATTGGACATTAAGTTAATTAGTATATTAAAACACAAAGTGGAGGAAGGACTTAAATGATTATATACTATGAAGTCCTTCCCCATAAACAAAAACGGAGTCTTTCAAATATGTATATTACAGTAGAAGAATTTGAAAAAGTATTATCACCAACACTTAGAAGGGTTCTATCATCAGAAAGCGATGGACTACAAAACGATACGGTCATCGAGGAAGCCATAAAGCAAGCCTCATCAATGATTGACTCGTATGTAGGCTATCGATACATCATACCACTCACTTATGTGGGGGAACAGGTCAAATCGATATGCTCTGACATAGCCATATATAGACTGTTCAAAAGGCGGAATGCGGTTACGGATGAAGTCATCGAAAACTACAAACTCGCCATACAGTTCCTCAGAGATGTATCACAGGATAAAGCTCTAATAGAAGGGGCATCGTTAAAAGGCTCTGATTACGATACAGACACTCTTAACAACATATATGCCAGGTCCTGCTCTGATGAAGCGAAGTTCGATGAACAGAACTTAAGCGGTTGGAAGATGCTTTAAACCATCTATTATGATAGGGAGTTTCAAATTGATTAATGAAAGCGAAAACACAACAGTATTAAAACCAGAATCAAACCTGAATAAAGATAAGGCTCATACAATACCTGATGTGAATGCTGTTTATCAGGAACAGAACAGACTCAAGCATTACCCGGATACTGTACCGAATCCTAACATAATGTTCAACACAGCAAGCACAGGAATGAGGGTGGATACGGTCCAATTCTACAAGATGCTGGTGAGGAAAGACCCTCAGTTCAGAACGGTGATAAACCTCAGGAAACTCGCTGTGGTTGAGTCTGAATGGGAGATTATCCCTGCGGATGACTCCAATCTCTCTATGGAACTGGCTGATTATATGAATGACATGTTAAGGCATGATCTATCATCGTTCAGGAAGAACATGATGGAGATGATGGATGCTATCGTTACCGGATACACAGTGCAGGAAATACTCACCACCATCGATAAGCATGGAAATGAGGTGCTAAAGGCACTTCTCTATCGTAACCCTGACCGGTTCGAGTTTGGCAGTGATGGGGAGTTATACCTGATCAAACCGAATAGCCTAAAACCTAAACGGTTGAACAGGAGGCACTTCCTGATACACACCAACGATGCTACACCTGAAAACCCATATGGGGAAAGCGTTTTGGGGGAAGCATCGTTCTGGCTTTATTACCTGAAAAACGGCAACTGGAAGGATTGGGCTCAGTTTAACGAACGATTCGGGCAAGGCATCCTGAAGGGCGAATACGAGCGGGGCAATATCAAGGCTATGGAACAGACCTTCGATGCACTACGCATGCTACGATCCAATGGTTACGCCGTGTTTGAGAAGGGGTCGAATGTGGAAATACTGGAAGCATCACGGAATGCAGGTGATTATAAGACATTCCTAAATGAGATTGACCGTGCCATAGCGAAAATGGTGCTGGGGCAGGAGCTGACTACCTCTACAGGAAGCGGTTCGGGCAGTTACAGCTTAGGTAAGGTTCATCAAAGCACCTTCGACAGCATCATCCGCTCGGATAGACTAAACCTAGAAGAGACGATAAACGGGTTAATCAGGGAGATATTGGGTCGCACATTCAAGTCCCAGCATAAGATGCCACGCTTCAGCTTCATCCAGAACGATGTCAGTAAAGGCGAATAGACAGTATGATAGAGCTAAAAGGAGTTAGAACATGAGTAAAACACCTTATCAGATACTAAGAGAAGAACTCATCGAATGGATAAGCAGTTATACAAGCATGATCCACATAGATGAGCCATTGTCAATCGAGGCTAAGGAAGGCTTCTTCACGGTTATAGCCGATAAAGGCGAAGCTGACCGAAAGACAGCGGAAACCGAGTACTATCGAATACTGTTCTACAACACAGGTGATAAAGTAATGCTAAACTATAGCGAGATATACAACTCTACTTGTGAGATAAGGACTCAGGTCTTCGATGCTGTCTCGGAGAACTATGAGACTTCATCAGCAAACATCATCGATTTCGATTATCTTGGCTACCAGTATGATTATAATAATGGAGTGCTGGAGATAGCCTACAGCTTTGATTTTGAAAGAGATTATTATTGAGGTTTGATAAGAAAAAAATATAAATTTAAAAAAATAAAAAAGTCATTATTATAAATTTAGGAGGAGATCAATGGGATTAAGAAGGAAACCGGACTATGACTTCTCGCTACAATCATTCCCATCTGATGCTGATACCGGAACAGTAATTGATGTAGTCGACCTGGGGGCGATGGATGTGTCTTCTGGAGACGATAACACCGATGAGAAAGCACTATCGATAGTCTCATCCGAAGCATCAGACCACTATTACTCTGGTGTATGGTGGGTTCAAGGCTCTCCAGTGCCGGGGGTCAACTTTACTATGGAGGCGAAACCCTATGCCAGCTATACAGTACCAGCATCTACACTATCAACAACCGGCGAACAGAAAGGCACAAGGGCGAATGGTCTAAGCGTAGGCTGGGAAGCGGCACAGGATAAGACCGAATTCGTATACCTGCAGGCTAATGCGGTGCAGGCAGATGTGATCGGGGCTTATGATCCGCTACTTGACCAGAAGTATAACAGCTTACTCAAGGTATTATACTACGAAAACGATTACTCAATCCGTCACGACATACTACACGGAGAACAGTCCCGCTATACACAGCTACTGGCACAGGATCTGATAATAGTAAAGAACGGATACGAGGTTACACTAGGCAATGTAGAAGGGGCTATATCGCTTAACATCGATGAAAGCAAGATAGACGCAAAAGTGGGCTTCCCAAAGACCACCGTTCTTACCGCTATCGAAGAAAGAGCGATCAACTTCTCCGGTCAGCTTCAGAATGTAGACCCGGCAGTCCTCGCTCTGATACTTGATGAGGACATCCAGTTCACCAATGGCGGTTCTAAGCTGAAGGTTACAAACAATGTCGGAGAGAAGAAGACCTATGAGCTTATCATAAGAGGTATCAATAAGGCAAAAGAGATTGTAGAATGGCGATTCCCAAAGAGTCAGCTGTCCATTGACGGAGCGATAGACTTAGGCAAGACCCAGAGCTACTTAGGGTTTAGGGTAGACGCATTACTCAACGAAGAAAGCGGAGACAACGAGATAGCCGAATTCTTCATAGCACCCGCAAAAAGCGTTCTACTAACATATCCGATTAAATACAAACTTAATACTGCGTAAGGATAAACGGGTGACTCTGGCAGGACGGCATTAAAATCCTGCCCCACCCGTATAAACAAAAACTGATAGGAGGATGTATGATTGCAGTTGGCGATATATCAATGTTAAAGCCAAACACAAAGGCAATACCCATAGATAAGAATGGTGACGATACTCCGGTATACCTTAACGATGAATTCAAGTTCTACTTTGATATAGAGGGTAAAGGAAAATTAGTCTATACAGTTCAACCATTAACCCTTTATACAGAGTCCAAGCTCCTTTCCGAACTCGGATACGAGCTTAACAGGCAGATACGCAAGGTGAATGCCGGACATATAGACCTTAGTGATAAGGATGGGCTAAAACGGATGGCTGATTATCGTATGCTCAATACCAGCCGTATCGACAAGCTGGTGGTGGAGTTCTCGCGATGCATCAATCCTGAACTCATCCTGCCTAAGCTGAGAGGCATACTAAAAGCCTTCACCAAGGATAACCTTGTTTGGGAAGACTATGCGGGACTTTATGATGAGTTGGTAAGGATAGGTCATTATCCCAAACCGGTTAACAGACTGATAAGATGGATAAAGCGGAGAATGAAGACCGGCGTGTTGATGCGTAAAAGCCTGGATAACCTTATGGAACTAACCAAAAAGGTGATTGATGCTTACACTTATGCTTTGCTGGGGAATCAAGAGATATATCTTAAACTCAAAGTGCTGGTGAATATGCTTAGATATGAGCGTGAATTCAAAAAAAAACTCCTGATGCTTTTCTCAGAAAACTTCACTCGGAAAGACCCTCCGAAGAGCCATCCGGGTTTAGACAACTCGACTTTACTCTCCGAACAGAATGCGGGTATGATGGGGAATGGGTCTTTAATACCCGTCTTCTAAAAGTCCGCATGTGCCTAGATGAGCTTAATTACCGAGCTTACCGTAAATTCATCGAGTTAGTAAAGCACAAACATTATCTTGAACATAATTAGCTAATAATATTGAATGAACATGAATGATATATTAAAATAAAACAAATTTAGTGTTTATAGAAAATATTATTATATTATGAAAAATACTTATAGTATAGAAATGTAGTTATTAAGAAGGCTTTTCGGAGTTTAGATGTTTAGTGAGGAAGAAGAGAAGAAGCTAAGGGAAATTATCCGTGAGGAAATAAAAACCATCGGAATCGTTAAATATATTGATGAAGAGACCGAGAAAAGCAATATTCAGGATGAAATTACTGAGATAAATTCTGATTTAACTAAATATAACAACGAATTAAATTTACATTCGATTGAATATAGGCTTGAGATAGTAGAGCGACTTATATTAAATCTAGAGAAGGTTAACAAAATCCTTCTTAAGTTAGTTCTGGGACTTTTTATAGTCTCTGTGATATTGTTGGTAAGTTTTATTGTGGTAAACCTTATATTTTAATCGTTAGGGATTTTTTTTGTTAAGATTATTGAAAAAATTAATTAATTTGTTATTATATATACTATAAGTATATTTAGTTGATTGTTTATAGCTTTACACATATAAAGCTATTTCAAAACTAACTTAGAAATCAAAATGATTAGTCAAGTGATCATTTTAATTTATCGGCTGGTAGCCGTTTTTTAAATTATAAAATCTTTAATATTTTAAAGAGGTAAAAAGATGAAGAAAACTTTAATATTTACTATTATTATCCTATTATTAGGCTCTATGCTCACCTTCGGTCTTTGCGGTGGTAGCGCTGGATTTATTAAAATCGATTATCCGACAGGTGATGTATGGTGGGAAACAGGATCTGAATACACAATAGAATTCCAAACATCTGAAGATGTTACCGGTGTTAACATTAAACTATATAAGGGTGGAAGTGAAGACTCTGTAATAGCTGAGAATGTAGACCCAGCAGATGGCGAGTATGATTATACTCCGCCTACATCTTTAGCTGATGGCGATGATTATACAATTTACATGGAATCTGTTGATGATGCTAATGTAAATGTCGAATCAGACCCAATCCACATCAGAGCTGACATCCCTCCTACATATGTTAATTTAACATGGAGTGCTGATGCAGGACTACTTACATATGGTATGTACATTTTTGAAACAGGTACATGTGATATAATGGACAATGGTGACGGAACATATTCATTAGACTCATCTGTTGATGGAAATCCATGGGGAACTAATGTTGTTCTATTACAACCGGATGATGTTGAAGGTATTGCCCTTGGTGAAACATCACCTGACTTAGAAGTACCAGACCCACAAATTGTTGATATTGTATTAATCGGTGATGATGACTATACAGATGACTCGATATCTGTATTCACCATGACAGATGCAAATCTTGAAGTATCATTAACAGCTCCTGGAACTTATGCTATTGAAGCTATCGTTGAAGATCAGCTTGTTGTTCCAGATATCACATACTCTGAACCTAAGTAATTTTTACCTAGGCTTAATCTAATTAAGATAAGAGGCATCTTCGGGTTTTATCCCGGAGATGCCTTTTTCATTTTAATGTTATATTTATAATATAAAGAATTATGATATGTAATACCAATAATTGATATTATTGATATTTAAAAACCAATTTCAAATATTAATATTATCTTCAGTATTGATTTTTAGATAAACCTCTTTCAGAGGACATCGTAAAGGAGTTGGCTACGATGTAAAAAAATGTGACGCTCACTATTGATTATATTAATAATGGGTGGTGTTATCAGTAGTGAGTGGTACGAAAATTGCTAATGTATACTTCTTTTCTAG
>CAYUUC010000019.1:0-26156 GCA_964447635.1 uncultured Spirochaetia bacterium | reverse complement strand
ATAATCTTTCTAACTGGGCTGGGGGTGAGCGTAGATTTGCTAAGGAAGAAGGACAGATAAGCAGAGCTGAGTTCAAGCTCTTAGAAGCTATCGAGACCTTCAATCTGGATTTAACTAAAAAGAAAACAGCGCTAGACTTAGGAGCTTCTCCAGGAGGCTGGACACGCATACTTCGCAAGTACTACGATATACGGGTTACAGCAGTAGACCCCGCAGACCTTGACCCATCACTTGTTACTGATAAGAAGGTCTCCCACATCAGGAAAACAGCCCAAAAGTTAGCCATGATTAACGATAGGTCTTATGATGTGATATTGAATGACATGAAAATGGATATTCCCGAGACGGTAAGGGTCATGGTTGACCTTTCGAAATGGCTGAATGATGGGGGGATTGCTGTGATAACGCTTAAGCTACCCAGGAATAACATAATTAAAGGGATAGATAGGTCATTGAACAAATTAGCTAAGGTTTATCGTATTATTGGAGCGAGACAGCTTTTTCATAACAGGCATGAGATTACTGTTGTGCTAGATAAAAGATAATCATCTCAGAAAAACTTCCCCGTGAAAGTCAAAATAGAAAGGACAATCAAAATTACTATGGCAATTATTACATAATCCTTAAACTTCAGCTTAGTGTCGTCTTCGGACATGTTGCCTCCTTTATTAATTTGGATTATATATTAAATATAATAAATTTTGATATTATGTCATATTACTATTTATTGCCTTTTCAATCCTTAACAATGCTTTCTCCAGAGTAGAACGGGGGCATGCGATATTGATCCGCTGGAAGCCTCTACCACATACACCAAAGAGCGAACCCTCGTTCAGTAAGACATTGGCTTTATTAATGATAAACTCGAATAGATTGTCTATTCCTAGCTCCCTGCAGTCCAACCATACGATATATGTCGCTTCTGGTTTGATGACTTTTATCCCGGGTAGTCGCTTCTCTATAAAGTCAATCATGAATTTGATATTGTCTTCCATGTAAGCGAGAACCTGTTCCAACCAGTCTTTGCCTTGCCGGTATGCTGTCTCCATCGCTATAATACCCAGTAGATTCTTGGTATGGGACATACCCTGGTTGGCTGTCATGATATCGAACTCGTTTCTCAATCTATTGTTTGGGATAATGACCACAGAGGAGATGAGACCTGCTACATTGAAAGTCTTGCTTGGAGCCATGAATGTGATAGTATTTTGGGCGAAGTCTTTGGAGAGAGATGCGGTGGGGATATGTTTGTATCCGCTGTAGGCAAGGTCAGAATGGATTTCATCCGAGATGACCAAGATGTCATTATCGATACATATTTGTGTGATGGTCTCCAATTCAGCTTTTGTCCATACTCTTCCTACTGGGTTGTGTGGGCTACACAGGATAAAGGCTTTCGTTCTAGGAGTGATTAGTTTTTGGAAGTGGGTGGCATCCATTATGTATGTGTTATCACTTAGTATGAGGTCGTTTTCGACAACGATACGTCCATTGTTCTTTATAGCCATAAAGAAAGGGTAATAGACCGGGGGTTGTATGATGATTTCGTCTCCAGGATGGGTGTATGCGTTGATAGCTGTTACGATACCGGGGACTACACCCGGTGAGAACCGTATCCACTCCTTTTTCACCTTCCATGCAAATTGCATGTCCATCCAGTCTATTATTGCTTGATAAGTTGAATCGGGAGTATCAGCGTATCCAAAAGCTCCATGGTCGGCTCGGTCTTTAATAGCATCGATGACCTCTTGCGGAGCTTTGAAGTCCATATCAGCAATCCACATAGGGATTATGTCTTCACTGACTTCTATCCCGGTATTTTTCTCGATAAAGTCCCATTTGATAGATTGGGTATTTTTTCTGTCCAGATAAGCATCGAAATCATATTTCATTGGTTTTTCCTTCAATCTCTTTATTTTAGTTTGGGAAGTAATATAATAAATTTCATAATTGAAGAGAAAATCTATGGTTTTTTTGTTGTATTACGGGAATGAGTAAATTCAGCATTATCGGGTAATTGTGTAAAATATGATATTTTTATTAAATTTAATGCAGAAACACGAAAAAAGTCTTGTAAGATTAAGTATAGATTTTATTTAGGAGTAGATAATTGCCTGAATTTAAAATTGTATCCGAGAATAAACCAGCCGGAGACCAACCTAAAGCTATTGAACAGCTTTGTGATAGCTTGAAATCCAGTAATAAGTATCAGACTCTACTAGGTGTAACCGGTTCCGGAAAG
Source organism: uncultured Spirochaetia bacterium (assembly GCA_964447635.1). Classification (GTDB taxonomy): domain Bacteria; phylum Spirochaetota; class UBA6919; order CAYUUC01; family CAYUUC01; genus CAYUUC01. The sequence continues at coordinate 23,914 of CAYUUC010000019.1, read as the reverse complement.
ACCTTTACAATGGCTAATGTTATACAAAAGCTACAGAGACCAGCACTAGTCTTATCCCATAACAAAACTCTATCCGCTCAGCTTTATCGCGAGTTTAAAGAGTTATTCCCGAATAATGCTGTGGAATACTTCGTCAGCTACTATGACTACTACCAGCCCGAGGCATATGTCCCGGCTAGAGACCTATACATCGAAAAGGATGCATCGATTAACGAAGAGATAGACCGTTTACGTCTATCCGCTACCGCAGCCCTTATGTCCAGGAGGGATGTCATCATTGTATCATCAGTGTCATGCATCTACGGATTAGGAGACCCTGATTTATATAAAAAGTTTGCACTGGCGATACATCGAGGACAGGAAGTTACTCGCAAATCCATTCTGGAGCAACTTGTCAAGATGCAGTATTCCCGTAATGATATGGACTTTACACGATCCTCTTTCAGGGTGAGAGGTGATGTCATAGAGGTTCACCCAGCCTATGCTAAAAGCACCATCCGTATAGAGATGTTTGGAGATGAGATAGACCGGATAAGCAGAGTCGAAGCTGTATCAGGTCACCTCATCGAAGAGATTGACCATACCATTATATATGCTGCGAAACACTTTTTAACCACTGATGACCGTATTCAAACCGCATTGCGAAACATAGAGGCCGAACTAATAGAGCAGGTCAATTTCCTGAAGAACCAGGGTAAGGAGATCGAGGCTCATCGATTGGATTCCCGTACCCGATATGATATGGAGATGCTCCGTGAGATGGGTTTTTGTACTGGTATAGAGAACTATTCTCGTCATCTGTCTCTAAGAGAACCGGGTTCACAGCCATCATGCCTCTTGAACTATTTCCCGAAGGATTGGTTGTTATTCATCGATGAATCCCATGTTACACTGCCACAGATACGAGGTATGTATAACGGTGATAGGGCAAGAAAGCAGACACTGGTTGACTTTGGTTTTCGCTTGCCTTCTGCTCTTGATAATCGACCACTTAAGATAGATGAGTTTGAAAAGATGATTAACCAGGCTGTATTCGTTTCAGCTACGCCGGGAGAAGATGAGGTTAACCGTTCAGCTAATGTCGTGGAGCAGGTAATACGCCCTACTGGTCTTGTAGACCCTAAGATAGATGTTAGACCATCTGAAGGGCAGATTGATGACCTGTATAGTGAGATTAAGAAGCGTATAAGCAATAATGAACGGGTATTCGTAATCACCATTACCAAGAAGATGTCAGAAGACCTAACCGATTACCTTGTGGATATGGGCTTACGGGTAAAGTATCTTCATTCAGAGATTGAAACCATCGAAAGGGTGGAGTTGCTTAGAGACTTACGCGCGGGGGATTATGATGTATTGGTGGGTATCAATCTGCTTAGAGAGGGCATTGACTTGCCAGAAGTGTCTCTGGTAGCTATACTCGATGCTGATAAGATGGGTTTCCTCCGTTCAGCGAGGTCACTCATTCAGATCATCGGTAGGGCTGCCCGTAACACCAACGGAGAGGTGATTATGTATGCTGATAAGGTTACCGATGCTATGAGACAGGCTCTTGATGAGACTAATAGAAGGCGTAACATACAGTTAGAATATAATAAGAAGCATAACATCACTCCTAGGACTATCAAGAAGAAGATTAGCGATATACTGGAAAGAAAGTATCAACAAGCTGAAGAGGAACAGGAAAAGGAAGAGTTTGATATTAAAGAAGTAACCAAAAAATATAATACTAAACTTGTTGAAGATAGAACCGAAATGTTAAAAGAGCTAGAGACACTTATGTTTGATTATGCTGAGAAGTTGGATTTTGAAACAGCCGCCAAAATAAGAGATGAGATAAGAAAACATCAGAAGAAGGTAGTAAGAAAATGAAAGAATCAAATTTAGATAATGAAAAGTTAATTAAAGATTTGACTGAGTTATATCATAAATTGGGAGAAAATGTTTCCAGAGAAAAGAGGACAGAAATTTTATCTTTCCTAATAAGATTGATTAAAGATACCGGTCAATCCATTACAGAAGAATTATACAACGATATAAAGCTTATATCGAAAAAACTTGCAGAAGATGCGATAGATTATGCAAAAAGGCAAGATTTCATGCCGATGAGTTTATGTGCAAACACATTGAAGCATGTAGCTAATGAACCGATAATAAAGGATTTCACCGATACATTCATAAATAACATTAACAATGGATGGAAAGAGTTCCTAAAAAATGAAGAATTTGTAAGTCTAATTTTTGATATAGCCAACTTATGTGAAGGAAAAGGCATTGAAGAGTTTCGAGAGAGATTCACCCGTTTATTCCTTAACACTCTGTTAGAACTGAGAGACAATCCAGGGATGAAGTTTAGAGCGAGCCTTAATACGGCATTGTATCTAAAAAATGTTGGTATGGATAAACAGTCTAAGGATTTAGCCCATAACGAACTTAAGAATCTCCCGGTTAAGTTTTTCATCCAGAGGTTTCAGGATATTTGTAATTTGCTTATTGAGTATGAATTATTTACTGAAGAAGTAGTAAAAATCTTGTTGGAAAGGATAAAGAAGAATATAACAGAAGAATTTAGAGATGATTTATTTATCCATATAGCAAACTCATATTATACGATTAACAATATTGAACGGCTATTAGGTATACTTCAGGAGTTTAGAGACAAAGAGAGGGCTATGCTTACTCTATTACACTTTATAGAAGAGGATATTAAGGGATTAGAAAAAACAGAAGATAAATTTGAAAATAAGGTTGAGATATTCTATAAACTTCAAGATTTATTCAATGAACAGATGAAAGGCGATAACCCTGTATTGCACCATCATATACTATCTATACAAAAAATCATAGATATGGATAAATATCACAATTTGCTGAAAGAAAGGATAGACCGATTAAAAAGCATGGGCAAGGTCGACCCGGAAATGTATTCTCAGCTATTACAGTCAATTATCTAAGTTTAAATAAAATCCTTCATCTTCTTACGCCAGGTGAGACCTTTCACAAAAGGTACAGATGCGATCTTCCCCTGGAAAACTCGCTTTCCGGATTGGTCTTTAAAGATTAACCCTTCATCCTCTTTTAGGTCTTCCTTTAACTTACAAAAGCCTATAGGAGTATTATCCATGGTTGGAGCGATAACACCGCTTACTACCTCGCCTATAGGTTCATCAGAGCCTTTATAAACCTTATAATGAGGCATAGCTTTACGCTTTCCTTCCAGTTTGAAAGGTTTTATATAATACTCCGGTTTTGTATCCTTGATAGCGTTCCTGCCTATGTATTCTTCACGGTCTGACAAGACGAAATCCCATAATGCTCCCGTAGCAAGCATATCGGGGCTAATCTCGCTTCCATGTAATGGTAAACCCGTTTCTATCCGTAGTGAATCCCGGGCTGCCAGTCCACAAGGAAGGATGCCGAACTCCTTACCTTCTTCCAGGAATAGACTCCATAGTTTGGAAGCATCTTTGGCATCGAAGTATATCTCGAAACCAATCTCACCGGTATAGCCTGTTCGTGAGACTATAACTTGGGTACCTTCGATGTCTATACCCGTTCTGAACTTGTAGAAGCCAAGTTTATTAACCGCATCCAATCCTGCTACTTTTAATAGAAGCTTTGGTGCGTATCTACCTTGCAGGTCTAACTTTGCATAGTTTCTGGATTCATTAGTGAGGGTTAAGTCTGAACCCGCATACTTCTGTAGGTGTTGGAAATCGCTTTCGATGTTACCGGCATTGGCTACTAGCATCCATTTTTCGTCATTCATCTTGTATATGATGCAATCATCTACAACCCCGCCTCTTTCATTAAGCATAAAGTTGTATTGAGCTTGATATTCTTTTATTTTATCTATGTCATTTGTTAAGACTGTCTTTAAGAAGGTGATGGCGGATGGACCTCTTATGGAAAACTCACTCATATGGCATACATCGAAAAGACCCACTCCATTTCTAACAGCGTTGTGTTCTTCTGTATGCCCGGTTTTATACCATAAAGGCATCTCCCATCCGGAAAACTCTACTAATTTCCCGCCTAATTTCTGGTGTTCTTCATTAAGCGGTGTTTTTCTTAATTCATCAGGCATAAATCTTCTCCCATATTTTTTATAAAAATATATATAGTTAAAACTTAAACTTAATTTAACGTTATTCATAAAAAAATGAAAATATAAAAAAAGTATAATAAAAGATTTGACCTATGTGGAGAGAGTCATAAATTTTATTAGTTAAGTGTGGTTTTTTTTATTTATGCTTAGTTAAAATTAAGGAATTTATTATCTTATTATTTATAACAAACATATAGATTATGATATATTAAATGTAAACCAAACCTTATAAAGAAAGGAACGCTTTTATGATAAACAGAGTCCTGATTGTAAACGATAGCCACATAGAAAGGGTAATAGCCAAAGAAGCATTATCAGACAATTTCATGGTATTTGAGGCGGAATCAGGTGATGAGGCTTATCGTATTCTGGATAATGAAAGAGTCGACATCATATTCCTGGATAATGTTATGAAAGGGGAAACCGGGTACGATATAGCCAAAAAGCTACGTAAAGACAAAAACTTCGATAATATCCCCTTAGTCTTAATGACCTCCAATGATAATCCCATAAACGAAATCGAGGCATTCGAATCCGGCTTTAATAAATATCTTCACAAATCGGATATGAAAAATATACAATCCATTATTACATCCTTTGAAAAGAAAGAACTGGATCGACCTGTTAGTGTCCTGGTAGTAGATGATAGCCGTATCATCAGTAATATGATATCCTATACCTTCAGCAAAGAGGGTTTTACTGTATTAAGGGCAGAAAGTGGTGAAGAAGCTTTAGAGAAGCTCAAACAGCATAAACCTGACTTCATAACGATGGACGTCGAGATGGGTGGTATAGATGGTTATCAGACATCAAAACTGATTAGAAGTAATCCTGAAACCCAAGATATACCCATTATCATGATTACCAACATTGATACAGTAGAATCGAGGACAAAGGGTTTTGAAGCAGGTATAGCAGAGTACTTTACTAAACCTTTTGAACCAATTAAGCTGGTGGACTATGTGAAGAATGTGATACTGAAATTGAATAAGACCATGGAACAGAGGATACTTGTGGTCGAGGATACACTCTCTACTCAGCATATCATATCATACACCCTTCGTAAACACGGCTTTAATGTTGAATGTTTAGCCAATTCCAGCGAGATATGGAATACATTCAACCGGGAAAAATTCGATTTGATACTCGTGGATTTTGATTTGGGTATCTCTCGAAGCTATGAGCTTATACAGAGAATAAAGGAGCGTAATCGAGAGAGGAACCAGTATATACCGATAATCGTTATTACCTCAATCACCAATAAATATGCTATCATAGAATCTTTTAGGAAAGGAGCAGATGATTATATTAGCCGACCTGTATCTGAACAAGAACTGTTAGTAAGGGTTTTAACTCATCTAAGCCATAAGAAGCAGATTGAGTCAACGGAAGATTATACTTATAATATAATCAATAACGAGTTCATCGCCGCTCTCAGCCATGATATGCGTTCCCCATTGACCGCTATTACTTCCACAGCAGAGTTACTATTGCGTAAACCCGAAAAGTACGGTTTGAATGAAAGTGGAAGTAAGTTCATCAAAAACATATACAATACCGGAAAAGGCTCTATGCATATGGTTGATGAATTAATACACTATATGAATATCAAACTTAACAATGTAGATATATCACAAAGCATCTGCTCAATACAGGATATAGCTATGGAAGCTAAACAAGATATTGAACCTTTAGCTAAGAAGAAGTCTACAAACATAATGGTTAACATAAAAAGTGATATTGACAAGGTTAAACTTAATAAAAAACAAACCATTCTTGCTTTTTCTCATTTAATTGAAAACGCTGTCTTTTTCTCAGAGAACGATAAAACGGTGGTTGTGGAAATTGATAAGGATAAAGAAAAAGTGACAATTGACTTTATAGATGAAGGGACGGGCATAAAAGATAATATTAGAGATAAAGTCTTCAAGCCATTCTTTACCTATTGTCCAAAAGGGATTATGGAGGAAAATGACCTTAAACTTGCCGGATTAGGTCTTCCAATAGCAAAAGAGATAATCGAAAGGCAAAATGGCGAGCTGATACTTTTATCATCTGGTGGTAATGGGTCTGTTTTCAGGGTGATAGTTAATATAGGTTGACCAATCACATCAAATGTCATACAGAAAAGTATTCTGCTTCGGGATGATGTATAACCATGGCTGATATAGAAGCCTCTGGCTCCATCATGTACTCTTCTGTTAGCTTAACATCAATCTGTTCGGGATTGAGCAAGTCCCATACTACCTTTTGTTGGGATAGGTCAGGGCATGAAGCATAACCGAAGCTGTATCGCTTTCCCCTATATTTATTAGATAAAACATTATTCCTGGTTTCGCTGGTTTCATCATAACGATTGATACTATGACGCCGTGAGTCTATATCCTGACCTACTTTTTCCTCTATACCCCAGCTAATCCTTATCTGCCGATGAACAATCTCCACAATTGCTTCAACCGTGGCAAGAGCGAGGCTCTGTAATATGACGGATTGTTTGAATTCACTTTCGTGTGTCCATTTAGAGGCGTAATAAGTATATTCTATACCAGAAGTAGCAACTAGGAAGGCTATATAATCCAATCCATCGCTGATATAGTCGCTTAAGCATAAATGAGGTGGTTTATCTTGTCTGGGGAAGGTAAGGGAGTTTATCTTGTTTTTTCCATCATCACCTAGGATTATTATTGAATCGCCTTCTCTACGGCATTTAAAGAATTTAAATATGGATTTAGGTTTTAGTACCGGTTGGCTAGAATATAAGATTATGTCTTTAACCTTAGCTACATCGGTAAATAGCTTCGCAGCATGTGTGTCACCTTGTTCTAAAGCTCGATTGAAGTTTCCTCTAAATCCCAATACTCTATTATAAAGGTTATAAGCACGAACCCATCTCCACACTACCTTTAAGTCATATTCAGTGGTTATATGTTTCTCCAGGTCTATGGGTTCGGGTATCTCCTCCACAGGAGTTACATTTGATATTCGATCCAACTTTTATTCTCCTTCTATACGAGATTTATTATTATTAAAGATTTGATGGAGTATGGATAAACCGGTCATTGCGTTTTCTGAGTAATAAACATCACCGGAATATACCGGCTGAATGTATTTTCGAATGAACTTTTCGGATAGTACAGCTCCACCAAGGATTAATGGAAGATTGATCCCGCTCCTTTCCAGGTCTTCTGCGGTAGTAACCATGTTTTTAGCACTCTTTACCAGAAGTCCGCTCAGACCAATAACATCGGGTTTATGTTCTCTTATGGATTTGATTAAGGTTTGTGAGTCAATTTTAGTCCCGATATCAATAACATTGTATCCATTGCTGGAAAAGATAATCTTAACTAGGTTCTTGCCAATATCATGAACATCGCCTTTCACAGTGGCAAGTATGACCTTCTTCTTCTCATCTACACTGGATTTAGGCAACATAGGCTCTAGTATTGAGACGGCAGACTGCATTACCTCAGCACTTTGTAGGACTTCGGTTACGATTAACTTACCCTCACCAAACATCTTCCCTACTTCTTCCATTCCCTTCATAAGGTAGTTGTCCACTATATCGAGGGGTTTATGCTTTTTGAGTAGTTCATATATATCCTTTTCAATATCATTTCCATGACCGGTTACGATGGAATAAATGACCGATTCTTCTGTGCTATGCGGGATTTGTTCTGTTTTTTGACTAAAATTTGTTACCGGTTTTTTTCGGAAAAACTCTATGAAATCGAAAAGTGCATCATGATGCTTATGAAAGATTAAATCTTCAGCAAGTTTTATTTCATTCTCTGATAAAGTATTAAACCTTTTTAGCTGGTTAGGATTAAGAATAGCGAAGTCTAATCCTGCCTTAACGCAATGATAAAGATAAACCGAATTCATGACTTCTCTGCCGGCTGGTGGTAGGCCGAATGAGACATTGCTTATTCCAAGAACGGTTTTGACTTCAGGGAATAGGCGTTTAAACTCCTTAACAGCATCTATGGTTGCTCTGGCACTACCTTTATAAACCGGGTTGTAACCTGTATCCACAGTGAAAACCAGCATGTCTATTATTAAATCATAAGGTGATATTATGTATTCCTCAGTCAATAGCCTGTAGAAGCGTTTCGCTATCTCTATCTTTCTTTCATAGGTGATAGCCATCCCTTCTTCGTCTATCATCCCCGCTATAACGGCACAACCATATTTTTTAATAAGCGGTATAACCTGGTTTAGCTTCTCTACACCACTTTCCAGGTTAATAGAGTTGATGATTGATTTTCCCTGGCAATGTTTTAAGGCTTCTTCCAGACAGGATGGAGTTGTGGAGTCTATCAGCAATGGTATTTTGACCGATTTGGTGAGTTTAGGTAAAAGATGGTTTATAGCTTCTTTTTCATCTATGGAAGTGTCTTCTACACATATATCAATTAGTGAAGCACCATCTTTTGATTGTTCCCTGGCTGTATTCACAGCATCATTGTATCTCTTATTCTGAATTAGCCGTTTAAACCGTCTGCTACCCTGGACATTTGCCCTTTCACCTATCAAAACCGGCTTTAAGGTGTGTTCATCGAATATAAAAGCATCAATACCGGATACAGAAAAGACTTTTCTCTTCGATTGAAGCTTACGTGGAGGTTTATTCTCTATGATTTGTTTTAGAGTGCGGATATGACTGGTAGTAGTCCCGCAACACCCACCAACCATGTTCAGTAAACCTTTATCTATATATTCTTCCATATACATCCCGAAATCCTCTGCTGATAGGGTGTATTCACCATGTTCATCTGGTAGACCATTGTTTGGATAGGCGAAAGTGGGTTTATTACTTATCCGGGATAATGTAGTAAGGGGATTGCCTATCTCCTTCGGTCCTACAGCACAATTCAAGCCTATAGCAAATGGGTTTCCATGTTGGATGGATATGTAGAATGCTTCAATGTCTTGTCCAGCGAGCATCTTCCCGTTTAGCATTATGCTAGAGGATATAAAAAGCGGAGTGTTATACTCACCAGTTTCCTCCTTTGCCTTCTCTATTCCTATTATGCCTGCCTTTATGTTAAGAGTGTCCTGACCCGTTTCCATGATGAGTAGGTCAACTCCTCCTTCTATTAGTCCTAAAGCCTGCAAATAATAGCTTTCCATCATATAATCGAATGTTACACCGCCGGTTACGCTAATTGCTTTGCTGGTCGGTCCAATAGACCCAGCTACGAACCTATCAGTGAAATGCTTCGTTGCTTCCTTGGCTATCTGAGAAGCTTTCCGATTGATTTCTGTGACCTCATGCTCTAATCCATATTCCTTCAAAGTGATAAGATTAGCACCGAAGGTATTTGTCTCAATGATATCTGCTCCAGAAGTCAAATACTTATGATGTATACTGGATATGATGTCTGGTTTGGTAATAGATAGATAGTCTATGCAACCTGTATGCTCTTCTCCTCTATAGTCGTCAGTTGAGATATTGCATTCTTCTAATAGGCTTCCCATAGCCCCATCTAGAAGCAATATTCGCTCAGAAATCATTTGATGAAGGGTTTTAATGGTATCATTCATTGTCTATGCCTTTCTAATCTATGTTAGGATACAATATCATTCCAATATCCTTAAAGCATGGTTTACATTCCCAAATGGAGCGGATATCTGAATACCAGATACATATTCTTTAATCTGTTGGAAGGTTTCTTTAGCAATTGCTATACCTTCTTCCCTGGCTTCTTCCTTTCCATCACAGTTCTTCATCACTTTAAGCACTCTATCGGGAACTTTAGCACCAGGGATTTCGTTATTCATAAAATCAGCATTCCTATAACTGGTTAAAGGCCATATCCCGGCAACTATCGGAATCTTAGGGAAATGGTTTATCCTTTCCAAAAACTGATGAAAGATATCAAAATCAAAAACCGGCTGGGTAATCATAAATTGTGCTCCAGCATCTATCTTCCACCACAAATGATTCAATTCATGCTCAAGATTTATTGCACCGGGGTTTACACCAACACCAAACACTGCGTTAATGGAACCACCAAGGAAGTTCTTTCCAAGGTCATAACCATGGTTGAATCCGTTAACTAGATTGCATAGTCCAATCGAATCTATATCGAAAACAGCAGTAGCATCCGCATAACCTCCCATCTTCGGCGGGTCTCCGGTTATGAATAGGAAATTGTTTAATCCCAATGCCGTTGCACCAAGTATGTCTGATTGAATACCGAGTAAGTTCCTATCCCGACAAGTATAATGTAAAACCACTTCTATGCCTACCTTTTGTTTAATGAGGGAAGCTGTAGCCATAGCACTCATCCTGCTGGTAGCTCTTGGTCCGTCCGGGATATTGACAGCGTCTATGTGGTGTTCCTTAAGTATACGGGCATTGTTTAACACTTTTTCGATTTTAATGCCCTTTGGAGGAAGCAATTCAACCAGTGTAACGAATTTGCCTTCGGTCAGCTTTTTTCCCCATTCCGACCTTTGTGATAGTGGTTTAGGGGTTACAGGATTTTTGAATTCGGTTATTACTATCTTTTTGTCCAGTATTCTCCTAGGTTTAAGTGACCGTATCACCTTCTCCATCTCTTTTATGTGTGTTGGTGTTGTCCCACAGCATCCTCCAACGATACTAACTCCTTTTAAGATGTATCTTTTAGCGTATTCGGTCATGTATTCAGGCGTACAGAGATATATGTTTCTACCATCTATATTGCGAGGTATGCCTGCGTTTGGTTGAACGATGAGAGGTTTATCGGTTGATTTAACCATATCATCAAGTGCTTCCAGCATTGCTTTAGGTCCATCGGAGCAGTTAATACCCACTATATCAGCTCCCCACTTATCCATCTGTGAGGTGTATATCTCGGGTTTAGTTCCGTATATGGATGTGCCATCGTCTTTGATTGTTATTTCGGATATGACAGGCAGGTCGCATGCTTGTTTTGAGGCTTTGATAGCTAATTTAATCTCATTTAAGTCCACGAATGTCTCGAGGATAATCAGATTTGCTCCTGCTTCGTAGAGGTATTTAGCCTGTTCTCTGAAGTAGCCTATAGCCTTTTCTTTGGATAGGACACCCAGTGGCTCAACCTTGATACCCAATGGTCCAATACATCCAGCGATATAGACCTTATCTTCTTTATTAAAATCGATGATGACTTCTTTAGCTATTTCCACCCCTCTTTTATTGATTTCTTCTATCTTCTCGGCAAAACCATATTCATTTAGTCTAGGGACATTAGCTCCGAATGTATTGGTGGTTAAGACATCAGCTCCAGCTTTTAAATATTCGGTGTGTATTTCTCTTATGATTTTGGGATTGGATATATTGATCTCATCGAAACAACGATTGAAGAAGACACCCTTGTTATATATCATCGTCCCGATAGCCCCGTCAAAGAGGATGACTTCGGATTCTTTTAGTTTATCCATGAAATGAGGTTTCATAGGTTTATACTTCTCATGTATTTATATATTAAATTAACTTTGTTCATCTTTTATAAAACTAATCTTATTTCTTTATAACATCGATATTTACTTTAACATCTTCGATGGGTCGGTCTCTTGCCCCTGTTTTTACATTGGCTATTTTATCCACAACATTCAATCCATCAGTAACTCTACCAAAGACGCTATACTGTCCATCGAGATGGGGTGCTGCTTTATGGACGATGAAGAATTGAGAACCCGCAGTATTAGGACCTTGTGGTGACCGTGCCATGGAGAGGATACCTCTTTTATGAGATATATCGCTAAACTCTGCATCAACGGTATAACCTGGACCACCCTGTCCATCATTGGTTGGGTCATCATCTTTACTATTGGGGTCGCCACCTTGAATCATAAATCCGGGTATAACTCTGTGGAATGTCGTTCCATCATAAAAATCAGAGTTAGCCAGTTTTAGGAAATTCTTAACATGATTAGGTGAAGCTTCGGGGAAAAACTCGAGATGTATATCACCAAAGTCTGTTTTGATGACTGCTTTATAATCTTTTAATTCTTCAGGGGACATTTTTTCAAAATCACTCATTTCTTCTTCTCCATTATCTGATTCACCGCATAATATTAAACTAATAGCGATTAAAAATATTATTAGAATTACACTTAATTTTCTTATGTTCATTAGTTATTAACCTCTTGTTGTATAGTTGTTTAAATTAATTGAAAAACATTTTATTCTATTTAATTATAAGTTAATTAAAAATATGTTTTTTGAAAAGGATTAATCAGAAATCAAAAAGGTAATTATATTATCCTTGGAGTAATTGACCTTGTATACATCACTTATCTCTCCTACAAAGTTTAACGAAAACAAAAGCTTTTCAACTATTTTTGTAGGGTGTGTCCGTAAATGTAAAATAGTATAGCCGGTGTATTCGGTTTTATCTTGTACCATTTTATAATCTATGATATCAGGATTTTTGAGGAAGTATCTAATAAGGAAATCCCTGGTTAAATCGCCAATAGGGGGTTTAAATATCAAATAATATGTATCGTAATCGGTTTCATTTACGATATTACCTTCTACATCATATTCTATAACCACATATTTTCTTCTGACAAATTCTTTCTCACTATAATCCTTAACGTCGATTATTTTAATCCTGTCAAAATCTTCGTATATGTATTTTGTTTCTTTTTCTAGTTTATCACCTTTAAGGTATTTTGCTACTCGTATTAAATTTCGATACTCATCGTATTCATAGATTATGTAGGATAGGAGTTCATCATCTGAGTCCCTATATTCGGACCTGGTCATCAGCCCTAGCTTATTATAATTATATACATATTTGCGATATAATTCTCCCATATAGTAGTTATATGCCAGCCATAGATAGTCCTTTTTATCCCAAAAGGTTTTGAAATAATCGTCAAAATCAACAGCATACTTCGGGCCGAGTTTAACGAAGCATTCTGCATCTTCATTACACCTTTCAAAGTACTTAACGATATAAGTACCAGCAGGGATTAAGGGGTCAACATTCTCTACTTCCTCTAATGCTGCTGTACATGATGATATTGCGGTTATTATTAACATTAGACTGATGATAATTAATGTTTTCTTTATCATAAGATATTTATCCTCTAGATAAATTTATCGATATTAATCAGTTATATCTATATAATAATAACACGGCAGTTGTTTTTTTAAGGTATTAATCGGATTCCTTGGAATCTTCCACATAATACATCCTTAGGTTATTTAGTGTAGAAGTTAGGTATGATTTCTCCTCATCGGTTAAGTTACCTTGTGTCTTCTCTTCCAGCATAGCTATGATATCAATGAAAGTCTTCGCTGCTTCCAAATTCTTCTCCGGTTTATTGGTCAGAGGGTTATTCATCCTTCCTAAAAACATCATCACCTGCTGGCTTAACATTGCGATATAGTTGATAAAGTTCATGGTATCATCCTTCCTTTAATAGATTTTGTTTAGTAAAAACTAATATAAAAAACACATATATTAAAAAAAGCTATGATTTGCTCTAAGGATTTTATTCTTATAATTATAATATCAATGACCAAATAAAGGATATATATTATGAATGGAAAAATCCGTTTCTTACTTATCAGTTCAGTAATGACAATTTTGTTTGTCATATGTGGTTTAATATTTTCGATAAAAACCAATGCTCAAGATGAAATCGTCCAGGCTTACGATATCATAAAGCAAATCCAGGACGGCGAAACGATATACTATGAAGATAGGGTTATTGAAGGTGACCTGGACTTTACCAATCTGAAGCCAACCCACAAAGAAATATACACTGAAGATGATGTTATTAACCATATCACTGTTAATACTCCGATTATCTTCTATGGATGCACTTTTAAAGGAAAGGTCAATGCTTATAATGAAGATGAGGAGGTTAAAATTAAAACCATAACCAATTTCAAAGAAAACCTAAGGTTTACTGATTGTAGATTTGAATCTGAGGTTATATTCAAATCAGCTGTTTTTGACGGTGATTTGAGTTTTTCTGATTCTGTTTTCAGTGAAGGTTTAACATTAACCTGGTCTAGCATCGATGGGGAATTGTTCTTACACAAATCAATTTACGCAAAACAAGTATCATTAGACAAAACCAACATAAAGGAAGACCTAATCTTTTATGGAAATACCTTCTTTAGACTTATTGTCTCTAATAGCATTGTGTATGGTAATTTGACTCTTGAATCGAATAAGATTGACGATTTTGTCGATTTCTATCAATCCCGTATAGATGGTGATTCTATCGTTCAGAATAATGACTTTATGTTTAATGTAGACTTTTCCAAGGTTAGTTGGGGGATGTGTGTCGGGTTTAAACGAAACAACTTCTTTGGCAAAGTTCAATTTGTGGAATGTCTTTTCAATGAGGTGAGATTATCGGATTCAGTATTTGATAAGGGGACGGACTTCTTTAAGTCTACTTTTAAGGGTATGTTTTATGTTCAGTCAGATTTTAAAGGAGATGTGGTCTTTGATTTGAATGCTTATTATTCCGATTTTCATTTGGTTAACTCCAACTTCTCATCTAAGGTTTCATTAAGCAATATATATGTCCTGCATAGGTTTTATATGTATAATGCTTTTTTTGATAAGGATGTTATGATAGATGAATCTGATTTTGTGGGGGATTTTAATATGCTTATGTCAGAGTTTAACACGGTATTGATGATTAGGGATAGTCTTTTTATCGGTTCACCACCTAAAAGAGAAAACTGCTCTATTAATAAGCTGGAATTGATAGATTCTTATTATAATGAAAGTAAGGTGATAGATTTTATTGACTAATCGGTTTTTACATCAGTTATACCTTTTTCTTCCTCGTTAAACTCTTCTTCTTTTTTATTATTTTCCGGATTATTATTTTTTATTGATTTTAGTTGATGATTGAGTTTTTCAATATAGTCGACATTTTCTTTACCTATATCATGGATATCTTGAGCTCCTTGAATCAACTGTTCAAACTTATTATCTATTTCTTCTATTTGCTGTTTGTTTTGTACATATAGAGTTGAAACGTTATATATGGCGAGTTTATTAGATGCTATAGATGAGACCATTTCAATAATAGAAGACTTAGTATTCCCTGACATATCTACCAGGTTACTGACAGTGCTCATAATCTCGTTAGTCCCTCTTAATAGACGATTAAGGCTTTGTATGATTTCTTCCATTAATGAATGTACTTCATATACTTCTATTTTAATTTTACCGAAATATTCTATGGCTTTATGGTTGATATCAACAGCAGCCTGAATATCCTGAATGCTTTTGTTAACATTATCCGAGATTATGTCTGAGTTATCCCTTGTATTTTTGGCCAGCTTTCTTATCTCCTGGGCAACAACAGCAAAACCTCTACCTGAGCTTCCTGCTCTGGCGGCTTCTATAGAAGCGTTTAGTGCTAGAAGATTGGTTTCCTCGGCTAGATTTACGATTACTTCTATGATTTTTAATATATCCGTAGATGATTCGGATATCTTATTAATCTGTTCTACCGCCTTATTCATCTCGTGTTTACCAGCATTAGTGGTTTCTACAAGTCTGTCTATAGAGCCTGTTTTTGATTTGGTTATATCTGAAATTTGGTTTATAGATTTGGCTACTTCCTTAATAGAAGTGGATGATTCCTTGATTAGGTCGTTTTGCTGGACTACTACTCCTTTTATCTTTTGTGTGGAGTTCACCATTTCGGTAGCGTTGTCCTGATAACTGTTAATCTCTGAAACCATGGTTGATATTTCTTTTCCGATTCGGCTTAAACTTTTTCCAACTCCTTCAAGTTCGTTAATAGCATTTTTACTTATCTTGATAAGCTTTTCCCCAATTTCCATTCCCTCTTTGGATGAGTTGAATATGTTTTCGAGTTTATCGAATCTCTTTTGAGTATTAATAGATTCCTTTTCAATTTTCTTTATAAGTTTATTATTGCCGGATAATACATATATGGCGATTCCTCCCCCTCCAACAATTAATATAAACACTGGTATCACCTTTAGGATAAAATCGGAAAACTCTACTGAGTTACTGATTCGAGGGTATATTAAAAACATGTTTACTAGGATTACTTCGATTATGCTACCCAATACGATTATTATTAGTTGATATGTTTTTATGGTAATGGGACAGCTTAAAAGCATGAGGAATAAAATCATGAATGAGTTTAAGTATAGTAGATTAAACCCCGAATACCTATTAGTAATTATGGTGAATAAGAATGTCAACAATAAGAAGAATATAATACTTAAATTACTTGCTATTAATATTTTTCCTGATTTCAATAAATATAAAGATATGTTTAAAACTATCATGAATACAATTAAAATTATACTAGAAATATAGCTTTTACTTATTATAGTACCAATAACCAGGAATAAAGAAATCAAATTTAAAACCAAATTTATGGTAAGTAGAGATTTTGATTTTCTCAATATAAATGTTGATTTACCTTTATAATATTGTGTAATATAATTATATAATTTTCTTATCATTTTATTTAAAAAACCTAATCTATATAAGAAGTTATACTATTCAGAAAGATATAAACCATTAAAAAAATAATAAATTAATTAATTTAGTTATACATAAAATCGTAAAATTTGAATATTAATTAAGAAATAAATCAGAAAAGGTCTAAAATATATTATCTAGTAATAGTGATAGTAAAATGAAAAGCTGTACCCTTTTGTTTTGTGCTTTCAAATTCTATCTCCCCGCCTAAAATCTTGACTAAGTTCTTGGTTATTGACAATCCTAAGCCAGTTCCACCATAATTTCGGGTAATCGAGCCGTCGACTTGGGTGAATGATTGGAATAAGAGGTGTTTTTTGTCTTCGGATATGCCTATCCCTGTATCGATAATCGAGAACCGACTCTTTGTTTTATCAGGATAATCCTTATTGTATTTTATTATGATTCTTCCTTTTGGTGTGAATTTAATAGCATTATCGATAAGATTATTAAATATTTGATTCAATTTTTGTTTATCAGTAAAAATTAGTTCTGGTATATATTTTTCATTCTCTATTTTTATATTTAATCCTTTTTTAATAATTATATTCTCAAAATTTTCTATTACTTCTTTTATTAATTTTAACGGATTGAATAATTCCTTATTAATAATGTATTTCCCATGCTCCATAGCTGATATTTCAAGAATGTTCTTAATTAAGGATAGGAGGGTCTTGCTGGATTTGTATATTCTTTTAGACATTTCCTTTCTTGATTCACTACTCATTTTATCTTTTAATTTCATTATCTGGCTAAAACCCATAATAGAGTTTAAGGGAGTCCTCAATTCATGTGAGACATTGGCCAGAAATTCATTTTTCAGTCGGGAGGATTCTTCAGCTTTTTCTTTGGCTTCTATGATTCTTTGCTGAGCTATTTTCTGTTCGGTGATATCCCTTATAAAAGCCAATACAGCAGAATTATTATTCCACATTGTTCTAACAGCACTAACATTGCTCCATATTTCATTACCTGCTTTAGTCTTTATCTTTATCTCATAATTGGTTTTAACTTTTTTTCCTTTAATTCTATTTAGATAATTATTTATAACAATATCTCTGTGTTCATCAACCACTAATTCTTCCAGCGTTTTATTTCTTAGTTCATTCGTATCATAATCCCATAGATTTTCGGCTGTTTTGTTATGGAAGATAATTTTATTCTTTTGTATTAGAATAATAGCATCGGTGGAGTTTTCTACAAGGGTTCTATATTTTTCTTCACTTTCTTTTAGTGCTTCCTGCACACTATGCTGATAAGTTATATCGATAAAAGCAGCGAACACACCGATAAACTGACCTTCATTATCATTTCGTGGAGTAGCAATTATACGAATTATTCGACGTTTCCCTTTATCGGTTATGATTGGGACTTCGTATGTGGAGGCGACATTCTTTTTCCGGAGGTCCCTTTGGTAGGATACTACTTTTTTCCCTTCATCATCGAGGAATTCAAGTATACTTCTGCCAGCCAGTTTTCCTTCTTCCACACCGAATATTCTCTCCGAAGCTGGATTACAGAAGATTATATATTCATTTTCATCTAATATCTGTATCCCTTCTTGTATATTATTGAATAATTCATCTAAAAGCTGTTTCTGGGATTTTAATTCCTCCATAGCTTTCTTGCGTAAGGTTATGTCTGTAATATATATCAGTATATACTTTTCATTATTTATTGTAATTTCCTTGGAATAAGTCTGAACATGTATAGTGGTTGAATCTTTTTTAATGTTTTTTCCTTCAAATTGTAAGCCTTCTTCCAGCTTTTTATTGAAATCGTTTCCTATTATTTTAAAGAGATTATTTACATCTTCTTGGGGGATTAAATCATATGCATTAAGTTTCAACAACTCTTCCCGGCTATATCCTAACATCTTACAGGCAGTATCATTACAATCGATTATCTTACCATCATAAGTTTCGAGGAAAATAGCACTGGTGGCGGTATTAAATAGGGTTTTATACTTGGTTTCGCTCTCTTTTAGTCTCTCCTGGTTTTTCTTCGATTCGGTGATATCATGGACATAAGCTATGATTAAGCTTTTCCCGCTAATCTCAACCACTCTGGTTCTTAGGTCAATGGGGAATATGATATCTCCTTTCTTCTTAGCATAAGTTTCTTTACTAACGCCACCATTTTTAACTTCATCGGCTAGAGTATAGTTTAATTCCTGGGAAACAAAATCCGGGGATAAATCGAAAGCGGTCTTTCCTATGATTTCATCCTTACTAAAACCATACATAGAGCAAGCGGAGGCATTACAGTCGATTATCGTTCCATCTATTTCTTCTACGAATATAGCATCTATTGCTGTTTCAACGAGTGTGCGGTATTTCTTTTCACTTTCTATTAAGGATATCTTTGATTTTTTGTTCTCTGTTACGTCTTCTATTATTACAGTGAAAAACATTCTTTTAGGTGAGTACGCATATATATAAAGCCATTTATCCAGTGATTTGTAATACACTTCAAATCTAGCTTCTTTGCTGTATAAAGCAACTTCTTCGTAATAATCTATCCAATGTTCCTGTTCTTGGATATCGGGAATAACTTTTGTTACCCTTTTTCCAATGATATCTTCTCTATCAACCCCGATTAGTTTTTCATAAGCTTCATTAACATCAATAAATATATAATCTATTGCTTTTCCTGTCTCATCAGTTACTATTTTGTGATAAGCGAAACCGTTTAACATATTGGCGAAGAGGAACTTATAATCAGATTCAATCTTCTGGAGAATGTCCTCGGCACATTTTTGCTCAGATATATCCCGGATAACTGTGAGAACGATTGATTGGTTTGGAATGTCAAAGGATTGCATATTTACTTCTACCGGCATCCTTTTCTTATTATTACCGAGTAATACACCTTCGAATACAGCATAATTATCTTTAAGCAACTGAGACTTTAATATATTAAAAAACTCAAATTCATCTTTATATTTAGAATTAACCGGTCTTCTTATTATATCTTTTAGTGAAAGATTGTATAGTTCTTCTTTAGTATAATTTAATGCCGTATAAGTTATCTTATTAAATTCGATAAAATTAGAAAATGTCCCATCTTTACCTATATTCATTACAAACATTAAGTCCCTGCTATTATCGAATAAAGCTTTATATTTTTCTTGGCTTTTCTGTAAGAACTGGGAGTACCTTTTTAACTTCTTCCGGGTTTTCCTACCTGTTGTAATTGTATAATAAGATAGGAATGTAATTACTAAATAAACTCCAGCGATTATTGGCAGTTTATAAATAAAGAATGTGTTGTCTTGATAAATAATTGAAAATATAATGATATTAATTATGCCTGATAGTGAGAAAAGAAATATCAAGCGTTGGTTGATCAACAATCCTGATATTATACTTAGGATGAAATAATTAAAAGAGACTACCCATATCATATCGATAGGTGTTAATGGTAAATCCATTGTTAAGTAAGGATAAGCTATCCAATAAATCTGCAGACATATTAGTAATATTAAACTGCCTAGCTTAATATCCAACTGAATATTTATTATTAATGATATGATACTGATTACGAATACTATTAGAGAAAATAGGAATATTATATTTGAACTCTCGAAGTAAATAAAGAACCCAATAGAAAGGATAAGCATAATTATGATAGCCATTATGGAAAATATTATGGCTATTTTGCGTATATGTAGAAAAGGTATTATATCAATTGAATCAAGCTGAGTTTTTTTTAAGTTTTTATATCGAGAATTCATTTTAAATAAACTTTTTCCAAATTATTACTATAAATATAATATTAATGACCAATTTTTTATAAATATCATTGTTTATTTTCGGTTAATCCTATTGATTTCATCTAACATGCGGTGATATTCACTTGCAGTATTGAACTTAGGATAATTCCAGACAGGATTAGTCCTAGCCGTTCGATTTCTATCATTAACACCTCGGTCTATATTTTCAAGTAATAAATTTTGTATGGATAATAGTCTACGTTGTTCTTTAAGCTCACCCAATTCTTCAATGTGTAAACGATTAGTATCCATAGCAATATCATTGGATAGTCTATCTCTTATCGAAGTCCTATCGCTAATCCGGTTTATTAAATCATTTACATCCGGTAGGTTATAATCTCCCTCAGAAGCACCGGGAAAATCATCTATTGTGAAGTCTGTTCCCAATAGTCGATTAATCTCGTTTATTGAATAACCTTGATTGACCAAAATTCTTATTGCATCGATTAGGGATTCATTTTCGGAAATACTATCGCCCAATTTCCTTGCTTCTATGACTGACCTTAAAATTGAGCGGAAATTCTTATCATAAAGTAAACCCTGTTGCTCCAACTCGCCGTTAATCTCCTTTTGTAATGCTAGCCTTTCTAATTCCAGGTCTACCAATTCAAGTTCTCTATCCACAGTAGAACCTAGAGTTTCAATTTCATACTCTTTGGCTTTGATTAGGTTTTCCAGTGCTTCCAGTCTAAGTTTATTCAATTCCTCTTCGGAAGCTCCGCTTAGTTTAGCTTTCTTAATGATGAGATCTTGTTCTTTGTCATAATGGGATATCATATAATCAAGTCTTTCCTTTATCGTTTCATTGAGTTTATTCTCAATCTCAATTACCTCTAACTCAGATAGACCGAGTTCTTCACTCCTTCTAAGCATCTCCAGGTAGTAATCAATTCTAGCTTGATAGACACCGATTTCATCACCTGCTATTCTTGCTTTTAGCTCCAATTCTTTGTATGTTTCTTCGATTTCTTGTTTTTTTAGTTTATTAATCATTTCTATTAATTCAGCTAGTTCTTCATATTGCTCTGCTTGCTCCTTGAGGTTCTCTAGTTCCATATTAAGCTGTTTAAGCTGGTCTTCTTTACTCCCACCCCATAGCTTGCTTATCCAATTCCAGGTATTCTGGAGAACATTACCCGTATTACCTTCCAATTCTGCTATTTGATTTTCAATATCTAATATTTGCTTATTTATATCTTCATAATCAGCCATCAGCTCATCCATATCTATATCAGTGTAACCATCTCCCAAATCCAGAACCTTTGTTAAGAGTTCAGCACTTTTAATATGATACTCAATTAGCTCTTCTGTTGTGTCTACCATAGAATGGTTCAGGGTTAATGCTGTTTCCAACAGGGCGTTCCTATACTCCAGCTGGTTGTTAATTTGCTCTATTACCTGCCTTTGCTCCACAAGATTATCAAAGATGTTTCCCTTAAGCAACTTTTTCAAAAAGCTCTGAGTTAGAGTAGTAACTGCTACAAGTATATCACTAAGACCTGGGATTATCATATCTGATAGAGATAATAATGCATCCTCAATAACCTTTTCAAGCTCTCTTCCTGATAATCCATCTTCGGTTGCCTTTAGTAAATCATTAAAGACCTCTTTCAAGGTTTCTTTGAGTCTATCCCGGTATTGTTCGTCGATATAATCGTTTACCTCACCAGTCATATTGCCTATTGTTGCTTTGAAATCTTCCGTTGATACGAAAAACTTTAATTCTTTATCTGCCATATCCTCTCCTATTAATAAAATTAATACTTCTAATAATGATTTATTATATTGATTCAGAATTTTAAAATGTTGTGAAAGACCATATGGTTTCTATTATGGTTATAATACCAAAATTCGATGAGAATGAATTTTAGTATAAGACATCCTTAGAAGTACTATTATATTGTGTTTATTATCAACAGTCGGTACTCCTGTATTGGAAGCGAACATTTTTATAGTTAATCTATACTTAGAAGAATTTTAAGTAGATAATGGAATGTTATAATATTATAGAATGACAGGTTATATATTAAACTTAAACCAATATGGATGAAGTTTATTCAAAGTTTCCTATGAATTATTGGTCGACTAGGGTTACTTTTCGTAGCGTATTATATCCATGAGGAGGTATTTCTTCTGCTCGGGGTCGGTTTCATCGAGGGCGTATCTTTCCTGTATGATATAATCCGATGTGTATTCGTAAGTGAAATACTCGACCATGGTTGAGCCTATATATCTTTCTTCTCTTATTTTGTTGCTTTTTTGGTTATACTTATAGATTATATATTCTTCAATTTTGCCGTTTTGATATAGTTCTTCTTTAATCTTCACCGCATCATCATTACGATAAATCCACCATCCATCGGGTTTTCCGTTCTGGTTATAGTATTCTTCTTTTGTTATTACTTCTCCCTGATAGTTTTCAGCGTTCCTGATTATTCCGTTAGAGTAGTTTTCGTCTCTTATTTTTTTCCCATCATCGTTATAAAATGTTATGAATGTGATCTTTCCTCTTAGGTATATTTCTTTTCTGGTTACTATGCTTTGTTTATTATATACGGTAACATTTTTAGGAGAGAGGTTTTCCCCGAATTCAGCTTTTATATTTAATTCACCGCTATCATAATATTTTCTGATTATAGTATTAATGATGAGACCGTTTTTTAGTTCTTCTTCTTTTACTCTTCTGCCATTTTCATTTAAATAGATGATATAGTAATTATCCGGGGGGAGTTCAGATTCTGGTGTTTCTCTTGTATAAAAGTTTCCAGCTTTTTTTAGATAGAATTTTTTCTCCTGGTAGTTGACTTTTAGTAATTGGTCGAGATTGGTTTTTTTATATGAGCTGTCTTTATCATCATGGTTTTCTTTTACGCTATTAGTATCTTTTTCGTTATCTTTATCTTTGTTTTGGTCTTCTATATCAGTTGAATTATTTTTTTTATGGTCAATTTGTTCTTGATTATCAGTTGGTTTCTGGTTTTGTTCTGTTGAATTATCTCCGCAGTAGGCAAAAATAATAAGAATGATTAATAAGAATATGTATGTAATTAAGTTTTTAGAGTATATCATTATTCTCACCCAATAAATAAATTTCCTTTTTTAATTAAGCATATTATTTTGCTTATCTAAATAAGAATACTTATATTTATTAAAATAGATTAATATTTTTAATATATTTTGTTATAATAGAATTACCACACTTTGAAAAATTGTATTAAATCGTTATTTTTATTATTATTAATGACTTTTAATATTTTTATTTTGTGTTAAAAAAGAGCCGTTTAATAAAAATGACCTGTTCTAAATATAAATATAACAGTATTTTTTGTGAAATACTTTGAATGAGTATTTAAAAATGAAGGAAAAGAAAAATCTGGAAGAATATACCTTCTTAGACCACCTGGAAGAATTGAGATGGAGGATTATCAAAATAATTATATCATTGGTTTTGTTGTTAATTATCTCATTATTCTTTGTTCCAACAATACTTCATATAGTACGCAGGCCGATATCAGACCTTGATATTAGTTTAAATGTTTTCTCAATCCAGGG